>CAZOTG010000052.1:0-10456 GCA_964582585.1 uncultured Chromatiaceae bacterium
ACTCGCTCTCCTCCCAGCCCGGCTGCGATGCTCGGCGCCGCCTACGGGACCCGGGTGCCACTCCAAGGACAGTGGTTCTTAATTAGCTATTCCACCGCAGGGAAGGGTTACCACCTCTTGGGGTCCCCGTCGGTGCCGCCGAGCATCGCAGGCATTTTGGGGAGAAGCGCGCAGTTGTTTGAGCGCAGCGAGTTCTGCGCGCGCCCAAAATGGCGAGAAGCGCAGGGTAGCCCGCAGGGCCAAACCGTCGGGGTGTCCTTTCTTTTGAATCCTTTTCTTTGGACAAGCAAAGAAAAGGATTTCGTGTTCGCGGACGAGACCGCGATTAAAATGCAATCATCGCCGGAGGTGATTCGAGGATTCTTAATTAGCATGTTCCTTCTCCCCCTGGGAGAAGGGCAGGATGAGGGGTGATATTTATCCCCTCACCCCCGCCCTCTCCCTCAGGGAGAGGGGGTTTGGGATGACGGTTATCCCTGGTGTAAGAATCCGCCCCCTTCTCCGACTCATCTAGCAATACAAAATTATCAAGAGGACCCCGCTCATGCATGAACTAGTCAAAGACTATTACGGTCGCCAACTGCAATCTACCGCCGACCTCAAGACCTCCGCCTGTTGCGACAGCACCCAGACCCCGGCGTGGCTCAAGCCCCTGCTGGCACGCATCCACCCCGAGGTGAGTGCCCGCTATTACGGTTGCGGTCTGGTGTGTCCACCTCAGCTGCAGGGTTGCCGGGTGCTGGACCTGGGCTGCGGCGCCGGCCGCGATGTTTATGCCCTGGCGCAACTGGTCGGGGAACAGGGCCGGGTGGTGGGCGTGGATATGACCCAGGAACAATTGGCGGTCGCCGCCCGGCATGAGGATTACCATCGCAACGCCTTCGGTTACGCCGCGAGCAACGTCGATTTCCGTCAGGGTTATATCGAACGCCTCGACGAGATCGGCCTGGAAGGCGGCAGCTTCGACGTCATCGTCTCCAACTGCGTGGTCAATCTCTCTCCCGACAAGGACGCGGTGCTGCGCGAGGTGTTTCGCCTGCTCGAGCCGGGCGGCGAGTTCTATTTCTCCGACATCTACGCCGATCGCCGCGTGCCCGACGCGCTGCGCAGCGATCCGGTGCTGTACGGCGAGTGCCTGGGCGGCGCGCTGTATTGGAACGATTTCCTGCGCCTGGCGCAGCGTCACGGTTTCGCCGATCCCCGCCTGGTGGAGGACCGCCCCATCGCGGCGACCGATTCCGCGTTGGCGGCGCGCACCGGCAACATCCGCTTCTTCTCCGCCACCTACCGTTTGTTCAAGCTGGCCGGTCTGGAGAACGCCTGCGAAGACTACGGACAGGCGGTGATCTACCGCGGCACCCTGCCCGAACTGCCTCATGCCTTTACCCTGGACAAGCATCACCACATGGAGACCGGCCGGGTATTCCCGGTGTGCGGCAACACCTGGCGCATGCTCCATGACAGCCGCTTCCGCGCCCACTTCGAATTCATCGGCGACTTCAGCCGCCACTACGGCCTGTTCGAGGGCTGCGGTGGCGGTCTGCCGTTCGACCGCGAGGCGAGCGCATCCTCCACCAGCGCTTGCTGCTAAATAGGGGGTTTGACCATGGAATATCTACTGATCCTCGCCGCGCTGGGCCTGGCCTTCAGCAACGGCGCCAATGACAACTTCAAGGGCTTCGCCACGGTATGGGGCTCCGCGACCCTCAGCTATCGCCAGGCCTTGATCCTGGCCAGCGTGGCCACCGTGGCCGGCAGTCTGCTGTCGCTGTATCTGGCGCAGGGCCTGGCGCAGCAGTTTTCCGGGAAGGGTCTGGTGCCCGATGCGACGGTCAACGCGCCGCAGTTCCTGATGAGCGTCGGCGCCGGCGCGGCGGCCACGGTGTTCATCGCCACCCGCGTCGGCCTGCCGATCTCCACCACCCATGCCCTCATCGGCGGCCTGATCGGCGCCGGTCTGGCGCAAAGCGGCGGCGAAGTGCATTTCGCGAAATTGGCGGACAGCTTTCTGCTGCCCCTGCTGGTGAGTCCGTTCCTGGCGGCGAGCCTGGGCTGGGTCGCGTATCGCCTGGTGCGTTTGCGGTCCGCCGACAAGGATTGCGCCTGCCTGACGGTGCCGTCTAACGCCATGCTCTCCGCGGTGAAGGGGCGCGCCACGCTCATGACCGTTTCCGCGCCGAGCATCGTGATCGCACCCGCCGCGCAGTGCGATGCGCTGGATACGCCGATCGCACGGCTTTCCATCCCGCGCTTCATGGATCGCGTGCATACCCTCTCGGCGGGCTTGATCTGTTTTGCGCGCGGCGTCAACGATACTCCGAAGTTGGCGGCGCTGCTGATCGCCGCCCATATGTTCGATATCCGTTTTTCCGTGGCCTTGATCGCGGTGGTGATGATGGCGGGCGGCCTGTTGTTCTCGCGGCACGTGGCGGAGACCATGAGCCGGCGCATGACCCGCATGGATCACACCCAGGGCCTGGCCGCCAACCTGATCACCGCGACCCTGGTATTGTTCGCCAGCAAGCTGGGTCTGCCGGTCTCCACCACCCATGTCTCGGTGGGATCCATCGCCGGCGTGGGTGCCGGCGCGGGGACCCTGGATTGGAGCATGCTGCGCAACATCCTGTTGTCCTGGGTGGCGACGCTGCCGCTTGCGGCCTGCCTGGCGTGGGTCGCCGTAAAGCTCGCCGCGGGTTAATGATCGCGAATAAGCCCCGGCATGCGGCCGCTACTGTTTCATAAATGCTTAATTTCCCTCCATGAATTTGAAATCATCCCCAAGAGATGGTAAGGTTTTGAGTATCATCCATTACTGAAACCGATGCGGACAGCGTTTAATTATCGGTCGGAACGACTAACAAAAATGCGCCGCGCCTAGCCGCGGATGACAGACCCCTTCATTTGACTGGTAATGGCTAGACCAGTTTGTCTTTGCAACAAAAGGTCTTAATTGCCCGTATGTTGCATGTAAACTTATTCAATGAGACCGGGCCGCAGCGGATGCGGCGGCAATGGCTGTGAAACGTATTTCAAATACATGGAAACAGCGATGAAACAGGATGATGAGGCAGAACAGGTGTTGCGGCCCCTGGTGTTCGGGGAGGTGTTGTACGACAGCTTTCCCGACGGCAGCGTGGTATTGGGCGGTGCACCGTTCAATGTCGCCTGGCATCTGCAAGGCTTCGGCCTTTCCCCTTTGTTCATAAGCCGGGTCGGCGACGACGAATTGGGCGAACGCATACTCGCCGCCATGACCGAATGGGGCATGGATACACGCGGCGTGCAGCGGGATGCGTCCCATCCCACCGGCCGGGTGGTGGTGAGCATCAATAACAATGAACCGAGTTTCGAGATCGTCCCCGAACAGGCCTACGACTTCATCGCCGGCGATGCGCTGCAGGCGCTGCTGCGTCAGGAGCGCTATGGTTTGGTGTATCACGGCAGCCTGATCGCGCGCCACCCGCCGGCAAGAGCCGCGCTGGACATGGTGCGGGAGGCGGGTCTGCCGTTGTTCGTCGACGTCAACCTGCGCGATCCCTGGTGGCGGCGGGAATGGCTCGACGACGCCCTGCGCCGGTCGAACTGGGCCAAACTCAACGAGCACGAACTGCAGATGTTGTCGCCGCGCGAGGCCGCCGACGATATCAAGGCCCAGGCCGAGGAACTGCGCCGCGCCTGTGATCTGGAATGGCTGGTGGTGACCCGCGGCGGGGAGGGGGCCCTGGTGCTGGCGGACGACGAGGTCGTGGAGACCACGCCCGGCAGGGTGGAGGGCCTGGTGGACACCGTCGGTGCCGGCGACGCCTTTAGCTCGGTCACCATCCTGGGATTGCTGCGTGGCTGGCCTTTACCGGCCCTGGTGCAGCGGGCGGTGGATTTTGCCGCCGCGGTGTGCCGCATGCGCGGCGCCACCGGCCGCGACCGCGACCTCTATGAGCATTACCTGCGAAAGTGGACTGAATGACGCAGCACGATGATGGTTTGTATCTGATGCTCATCAGTGTCCACGGCTTGATCCGTGCCGAGGACATGGAGCTGGGACGAGACGCGGATACCGGCGGCCAGATCAAATACGTGGTGGAGCTGGCCCGGGCCCTGGCGGAGAATCCGCGCGTCAGGCGCGTCGATTTACTCACGCGCATGGTGGAGGATCCCAAGGTCTCCAAGGATTACGCCCGGCCGCAAGAGCAATTGGCGGACAAGGCCTTCATCATCCGCATCCCCTGCGGGCCGCGTCGCTATTTGCGCAAAGAAGTATTGTGGCCCTATCTCGACAGCTTCGCCGACAACGCCCTGCACTATCTCCGCCACATCGGCGAGGTGCCGGACCTGATCCACAGCCACTATGCCGACGGCGGCTACGTGGGCGCCCGCCTGGCGGGCCTGTTGGGCGTGCCTTTGGTGCACACCGGCCATTCCCTGGGCAGGGAGAAGCGGCGCCGCCTGCTCGATCAGGGCGCCAAGGCCGAGACCATCGAAAAGAATTACAACTTCACCCAGCGCATCGAAGCGGAAGAGTTCGCCTTGGACAACGCCGCCATGGTGATCGCCAGCACCACCCAGGAAGTGGACAAGCAATACAGCATCTACGACAACTATCAGCCGGAGCACATGGTGGTGATTCCGCCGGGCGTGTCGCTGGAGCGTTTCCATCCGCCGCGTGGCGCCTGGTTCAATCCGCCGATCTACATGGAGCTGACGCGTTTTTTGCGCGAGCCGCGCAAGCCCATGATCCTGGCCCTGTCGCGTCCCGACGAGCGCAAGAACATCGCCACCCTGCTGCATGCCTACGGCGAAAATAGCGACTTGCAGAACGCGGCCAATCTGGTGTTGATCGCCGGCAACCGCGACGACATCCACACCATGGAGAAGGGGCCGCGCGGGGTCTTGAACGAAATCCTGCTGCTGATAGATCGCTATGACCTCTATGGGCGCGTCGCCTACCCCAAGCATCATCAGGCCGACGATGTGCCGCTGTTGTATCGTCTGGCCGCCAAGAGCAGCGGCGTGTTCATCAATCCCGCCCTCACCGAACCCTTCGGCCTGACCCTGATCGAGGCGGCCGCCAGCGGTCTGCCCATCGTCGCCACCGAGGACGGCGGACCGCGCGATATCATCGGCTATTGCAAGAACGGTATATTGATCGATCCCTTGGATGCGACGCGCATGGGGCAGGTCCTGTTCGAGGCCATCAGAAATCACGAGCAGTGGCGGCGGTGGTCGAAGAGCGGCATACAGGGCGCACATCGCCATTTTTCCTGGCCGGGCCATGTCAAAAAATATCTGAGCGAAGTCGACAAGATCATCAAGAAGACAAAGCGCAAGCGTCCGAGCACTTCCCTGAAGAGCAAGTTGCCCACCTCCGACCGCCTGCTGGTCACCGATATCGACAACACGCTGCTCGGCGACCGCGAGTCACTGCGGCAATTACTCGATCGTATCCACGGCGCACCGGAGAGGGTGGGCTTCGGAATCGCCACCGGGCGGCGTATCGAGAGCGCGGTGAAGATCCTCAAGGAATGGGACGTCCCCCTGCCGGACGTGTTGGTGACCTCGGTGGGGACCGAAATCTATTACGGCGTGAGTATGGAAATGGACTCGGGCTACCAGCATCACCTGGATTATCGCTGGGAGCCGGATGCGCTGCGGGAGGCATTGCAGGGTCTGCCCGGCCTGCGCATGCAGGCGGCGTCGGAACAGCGGCGTTTCAAGATCAGTTATTTCATGGACCCGGTCAAGGCGCCCAGCCTGGCGCACATCACCGGCCACTTGCGGCAGAGCGGCCTCCACGCCAATGTGGTCTTTTCCCTCGGGATGTATCTCGACCTGCTGCCGGTGCGCGCCTCCAAAGGCAGCGCCATTCGCTATCTGGCGGACAAGTGGGACATCGAGGTGGAGCATATCCTGGTGGCGGGGGATTCCGGCAACGACGAGGAAATGCTGAACGGTAATACTTTAGGCGTAGTGGTCGGTAACCATAGTGAGGAGCTCGAGACATTGCGCGGCCGCGACCTGATCTACTTTGCCGAGGGCAGGTATGCGCGGGGCATCCTCGAGGGGATCGAGTACTACGATTTTCTGGGTAAGATCCGAAACATCCATGAACAGGGCGAACAAGAATGAATGAAAACCTGGGGACATTTATCGAACTGCACCGCGAAGCGATGTACTTGTTATTGCGGCGCTACGTCGCGCTCGGCAAACCCTTTTTGCTGCGCTCGGAGTTGTGGGATGAATTCGTCAATTTCTGCAACGACAGCGACTTCACGGCATTGCAGGAAACCGACCTGGCGGACACCATACGTACCACCCAGGAAGCGGCGGTGGGCGCGCCCTGGATCTATTTCGCGACGCGGCGCTACGTGGCGCGCTGGCGGCATTTCCGCGTGCATATGGAATCCCTGCAGGTGGAGAACGTCAACGTCTCCGAGTACATGCAATTCAAGGAACACCTGATCAACGGCGGCAGCGTCGATCAATGGGCGCTGGAGTTCGATATCGGACCGTTCAATCGCGAGTTTCCCAAGCTGCAGGAGGCGCGTTCCATCGGCCGCGGCGTGGAATTCCTCAACCGCCGCCTGTCCAGCCAGTTGTTTCAGGAGCTGGGCAAGGGAGACCGGGGTCTCCTGGATTTCCTGCGGGTACACCAGTACCAGGGCCAGCAACTGATGTTGAACAGCCGCATCAACGGCGTGACCGAATTGCGCCGCTGTCTGCGCGAGGCGGAGGATTATCTGGCTAAGCAGCCCAGTGAGGCGGGCTGGGATCATGTGGGCCCCGAATTGCAGAACATCGGTTTGGAGGCGGGTTGGGGACGCACGGCGGCGCGAATGAGCGAGACCCTCGCGCTGCTCTCCGATATCCTCGAGGCGCCGTCGCCCGGCAACCTCGAGCGCTTCCTGAGCCGCATCCCCATGATCTTCAGCGTGGTAATCCTGTCGCCCCATGGTTATTTCGGACAGGCCAACGTCCTGGGGCTGCCGGATACCGGCGGTCAGATCGTCTACATCCTCGACCAGGTGCGCGCCTTGGAAAAGGAGATGCGCGCGCGGCTCGGTGAACAGGGCCTGGACATCGAACCCAAGATCCTGGTGGTGACGCGCCTGATCCCCGAGACGCCGCAAGGCACCACCTGTAACCAGCGTTCCGAGAGCATCGCCGGGACGCGCAACGCCACCATCCTGCGGGTGCCGTTTCGCGGCCCCAACGGCGAAGTGGTTCCCCATTGGATATCCCGCTTCGAGATCTGGCCCTACCTGGAAGGTTTCAGCAACGAAGCCGAGAAGGAGATTCAGGTGGAATTGGGCGGGCGGCCCGATCTGATCGTGGGCAATTATTCCGACGGCAATCTGGTGGCCACCCTGCTGTCGCAGCGCCTGCGCGTGACCCAGTGCAACATCGCCCACGCCCTGGAGAAGACCAAATACCTCATGTCCGACCTCTATTGGCGTGAAAACGATCCGCAATACCACTTCAGCTGCCAGTTCACCGCGGACCTGATCGCCATGAACTCCGCCGATTTCATCATCACCAGCACCTATCAGGAGATCGCCGGGCGCGGGGACAGCGTCGGTCAGTACGAGAGCTACGGCGCCTTTACCATGCCCCATCTATATAGAGTGGTACAGGGCATGGACCCCTTTGATCCCAAGTTCAACATCGTCTCACCCGGCGCCGATGCCGAGGTGTATTTTCCCCACACCCAAACCAGGCGGCGCCTGAAGAAGCTGCACAAAGATATCGAGGCCATGATCTATCAGGAGGGCTACCAGGGCGCCCGCGGCCAATTGGCAGATCGGGACAAGCCGCTGTTGTTCACCATGGCGCGTCTCGACCGCATCAAGAACATCACCGGAATGGTGGAGTGGTTCGGCCAGAGCCGGCCGCTGCGCGATCTGGTCAATCTGGTGGTGGTGGCGGGTTACACTGACGCCGCCCAGTCCACGGATGCGGAAGAGCAACATCAGATCGCCCGCATGCATGAGCTGATGGGTCATTATCAGTTGGACGGCGACATGCGCTGGCTGGGCCTGCGCCTCGAGAAGAACTTCACCGGCGAGATGTATCGCTATATCGCCGATCGCCGCGGCGCCTTCGTGCAGCCGGCCCTGTTCGAGGCCTTCGGCCTAACCGTCATCGAGGCCATGACCTCGGGCCTGCCCACCTTCGCCACCTGGTACGGCGGGCCGCTGGAGATCATCGAAGACGGCGTGTCCGGTTTTCACATCGACCCCAACCACGGTGACCGCGTCACCGAGCGCATCGCGGAATTCTTCAGCCGCTGCCGCCAGGATCCCAAATACTGGGAACAGATTTCCACGGGCGCGGTACAACGGGTCAAGAGCCGGTATACCTGGGAGCTGTATGCGGAGCGCATGATGACCTTGTCACGCATCTATGGTTTCTGGAAATATGTGACCAACCTGGAACGGGACGAGACCCGGCGTTACCTGGAAATGTTTTACGGGTTACAATTCCGGCCTCTGGCCGAAAAGCTGCTGCAGCAATAATCCGCCTTTGACGGACTCAAGGAAGTCATCATGGATTTGATAATGAAATATTTTGAAGGTATTCACTGGGAGGACATCATCTTCTCCGGCATGAGGATACTGTTGATCCTGGTCATGGTGTGGATCCTCAGCGGCGTCATTCGCAAGTTGCTCCATCGTCTGGAAAAGACCCTCATCGACAAGGGCCATGCGGAAGGCGAGGTGCCCACCGAGGCGGCCAAGCGCGCCGAGACCCTGGTGCGCTTGTTGCGCCAGGGCGTGATCATCCTGCTATGGGTGATGGGCGTCCTGCTGATACTGCGGCAACTGGGCGTGGACATCGGTCCCATCCTGGCCAGCGCCGGCGTGGTGGGTCTGGCGGTGGGCTTCGGCGCCCAGAACCTGGTGCGCGACGTTATCTCCGGTTTCTTCATGATCCTGGAAAACCAGGTGCGGGTCGGCGACGTGGCCATCATCAACGGCACCGGCGGCCTGGTGGAAAAGATCAATTTTCGCACCATCGTGCTGCGCGACCTCAGCGGCACCGTCCACACCTTTCCCAACGGCACCATCACCACCCTGGCCAACATGACCCGCGAATGGTCGGCCTTCGTCTTCGAGATCGGCGTGGCCTACAAGGAAGACACCGACAAGGTGGTGGAGGTGCTCACCCGGGTCGGCGCGGAGATGCGCCAGGACCCGCACTTCGGGTCATTGATGCTGGCAGACGTGGAGATCTTCGGTGTGGACAGGTTCGCCGACTCGGCGGTGGTGATCAAGGGCCGCACCAGGACCCAGCCCATCAAGCAATGGGATGTGGGCCGCGAGTATCAGCGCCGGGTGAAGAAGGCCTTCGACCAGGCGGGTATCGAGATACCCTTCCCCCATCTCTCGGTGTATTTCGGCGAGGCCAGCAAGCCCTTTCTCACCCACCTTGTCAAGGGCGCGCCGGAATAAAATAACGGGTAAGATGCATACTGCAGCGGTGGCCATTTCCTATTGAGTAAGGTAGGTATGATGGATTCGTGTCTGTATGTGACGTCCCCTCTCCCTCAGGGAGAAGGAGATAATTAGAGTCCCCGTAACATTGATTATAATCGCCCGAGGAGCTTCGTGAGTCTCAATGCGCCGCAGCGCGCCGCAGTGCGTTATTTGGACGGCCCCCTGCTGGTGTTGGCCGGTGCCGGCAGCGGCAAGACCCGCCTCATCACCCACAAGATCGTCCACCTTATTAAAGAGTGCGGCATCGACCCCCGGCACATCGCCGCGGTGACCTTCACCAATAAGGCGGCGCGGGAGATGCAATCCCGGGTCGCCGCGCTGTTGGGGGGCAAGAAGGCGGAGGGCCTGCGGGTCTCCACCTTTCACAGCCTGGGGCTCAACATCCTGCGCCGCGAGACCGCGGCCTTGGGCTACCGCCCCAACTTTTCCATCCTCGACAGCGACGACAGCGCCGGGCTGATCCGCGACCTGCTGCGCAAGGAGTTCAGCGACGACAGCCGGGTGAACGCGGTGCGCTGGCAGATCTCCGCGTGGAAGAATGCCATGATCGACCCCGAGCAGGCCCACGCCCTGGCCGACGGCGACGCGGTCAAGGCCCTGGCGGCGGGCCTCTACAGCCAGTATCGGCGCCACCTCAAGGCCTACAACGCCGTGGACTTCGACGACCTGATCTTCCTGCCGGTGAAATTGTTCCAGCATCACCCCGAGGTACTCGACGCCTGGCAAAACCGCATCCGCTATTTGCTGGTGGACGAGTATCAGGACACCAACACCATCCAGTATCAACTGGTACGCGCCCTCACCGGGCCACGCGGCGCGCTCACCGCGGTGGGCGACGACGACCAGTCCATCTACGCCTGGCGCGGCGCCCAGCCCGAGAACCTGGGCCTGCTGCAGCAGGACTTTCCCCATCTCAAGGTGATCAAACTGGAGCAGAACTACCGCTCCACCGGTCGCATCCTCAA
>CAZOTG010000053.1:0-3980 GCA_964582585.1 uncultured Chromatiaceae bacterium
TTGCTCCATGGCATTGCCGTGCTCGTTGACCAAATCCGACTGTAGCAGCAAACCCGTCTCTTCATCAATCCAAATGCGGTAACCATACCGATAGTTGTCTTTGGGCTCGACGACGATCATCCGGGCGTTGCGTCCCGCGATACGATCTCGGCCGCCCATGGTGAGATGATAATTATTTTCCAAATCTTTGACGTGAGCCGCCAACTGACCGGGAAAGTGTTTGTTCAACCCTCCTCTATTGAAGGTAATATGTTTATTTCCCGGAAAAATACACACGACCCCTTCCTTGCTCCTCAGCAACTCCCTGCGCCCGCCGCTCAAAGAAACCAGCTTTTCGCGCTCCCCGTCTCGATTCGCGACGTGGATGAGATGCATAGTCACCAGTTGATCGTCGCGGCGATAGACGAAGGTGCCCTCGTAGCTCACGCTCTGCGCAGATGCGGCGATCCTGTTGAGCCATGCCTTGGGATCATTTCCGAAATCAATCGCCCTTGCCGTCTCGCCGAACAAGGTGAATACCGCCAGCAGACCACACAGCCACATCATGGCATAGTGCCCGCGGGCTGACTTTATATGACGTGATAACAATGATCGTTCACGACCCTCACGATCGAACACGGCTAGATAGGCCATGTCCGGCCAGAGCTTTAATGTTGAACCGGTCGACATCATCAAAATCCGCAGGCGAGACCGGCGGCGTTCATTCGCTAGCGTCCATTGTCGGTCAGGGTATCCACTTGGGTGGTTTCAGCGCGCTCATAACCCACGATTCTGGCCTGGGGCAACATACCGTTGCGCATCCCCGCCGCCGAGGAATATTGGTCATGATTGAGGAGGTAATCGTTGAGCTTGGAAATCACGGCGGGTTGTTCCACATCCCACTGCCTGCCGTGCACCTTGGTATAGGAAATCGCCGGCACCGTAGTACTGACGGTGGTCGGCGCTATATTGACTTCATTGACGGCCAGGGATGGGCCTTGTTCAACGCCGATTTGATTGTTCCAGCCCAGCCCGAGAAACGCCACGGCCGCCACCGACGCCGCGAGGGCAAAACCGATGGTGGGCTTGTGGAGAAACGGCGCCTTGGCAGGGCGGCGAGGCGGGAGGGCGTAATGAGGTTCCGCTTCGAGGGCTTGGGAGACACGGCCTACAAAATCTTCTGGAAGTCTATCGGGAAGGTTGTTCTTCAGGGCGTCGCTGATCAGATGGTAATGTCGCCAACATGCTTGGCTCGGTTTATCGCGCTTCAACATATCGAATACACCGTCCACCTCTGCATGCGACAGTTCGCCATCTACCAGCGCCGATACTTTCTCATCGAGATTGTCTGCCATATACCTTCCCCGCAAAAATGTCTCTATATATAATTAACGGATCATGACAACAACGGCTTAAGCTTGTTATGTATCGCTTCGCGTGCCCTGAAGATACGGGAGCGCACGGTCCCGATCGGGCATCCCATCGCTTCCGCAATTTCCTCGTAACTCAGGCCTTCAAGTTCCCGCAGCGTAATCGCCGTCCGCAGATCCTCCGGTAATTGATCAATCACATCGAATACCGTCTTTTCAATCTCATCCTTGAGCAGCAGGCGCTCGGGAGTCGCATTATCCCTCAGCTCCGAGGCCCCTTCATATTGCTCCGCCACATCGATTTCCACGTCCGAATCGGGCAGGCGACGCCCTTGAGCTACCAGATAATTCTTGGCGGTATTGATAGCAATCCGATACAGCCAAGTATAAAAAGCGCTCTCCCCCCGAAATTTCGGTAGTGCGCGGTACGCCTTTATAAAGGCATCCTGCGCCACATCCAGCACCTCAGCCTGATCTCGAATATAACGAGAAATGAGTTTGACAATCTTGTGCTGATACTTGGCAACCAGAATGTCAAAAGCCTTCTTGTCTCCTCGCTGAACGCGCTCAACTAAGAGCTGGTCGACACTTTGCTCGCCCATGTCGGGCCTGCCCCTTCTTCACTGAGGAGTAAATCCCTTTACTCAAAACCGATAGACAATCGCGGTTTATATTAGTTCTCTCAACATCATTGCTGGAAATCAATATAAGCCCTTTCTTATTCACCAAGTCCCCGGGAACAGGGGTAAATCCCCATACCATCATACCCTTCCATCAAAGGTCCCTGCCGGCCCCGGCTGGACGGCAAAGACCTCCGGCATATATGCTGCCCGACAATATACCGGCGTCGTGCTAAGCTGCGAAGCGATAATTATGACTTTAAAAGACTTCTTAGCCAACACGCTTTTTTTATGACTCAAGATTATTATGATTTGCTCCTGATAGGCGGCGGGGCCGCGGGCCTGAGCCTGGCCTTGCGCCTGGCACCCCATGCCCGCATCGGTCTCATCACCAAAGGCCCCCTGCCGGAGGGCGCCACCTTCTATGCCCAGGGTGGAATATCCGCGGTCTGGGATCAGACGGACTCCCTGGAATCCCATATCGAGGACACCCTCCACACGGGCGCCGGCTTGTGCGACGAGGCGGTGGTCCGTTACACCGTCTCCCATGGCAGGGAAGCGATTCAATGGCTGGTCAACCAGGGTGTGCCCTTCACCCAGGAAACCCGCCCGGACGGCAGCGTCGACTATCACCTTGCCCGCGAGGGCGGCCATAGCCACCGCCGCATCCTGCATGCCGCTGACGCCACGGGGCGGGCCATCGAACTGACCCTGGAACAACAGGTGCGCCGACATCCCAACATCGATCTATTGGAGCACCATATCGCCATTGACCTGATCACCGGCAAGAAACTTGGCCATAGTGTAAACCATTGCTGGGGAGCCTACGTGCTCGACCGCGACGCCGGCCATGTCAGGGCCATGCGCGCCAAGTGCGTGATACTCGCCACCGGCGGCGCGGGTAAGGTCTATCTCTATTCCACCAACCCCGACGTCAGCACCGGCGACGGCATCGCCATGGCCTGGCGGGCCGGCTGCCGGGCGGCCAATCTGGAATTCATCCAATTCCACCCCACCTGCCTCTATCACCCCAAGGCCAAATTCTTTCTCATCTCCGAGGCGGTACGCGGCGAGGGCGGCCGGCTGTTGCTCCCGGACGGCAGTCCCTTTCTCGACAAATTCGATCCACGGGCCGAGCTGGCGCCGCGGGACATCGTGGCGCGGGCCATCGACTACGAGATGAAGCGGCTGGGGGCCGAATGCGTCTATCTGGATATCAGCCACAAGCCGGCGGAGTTCATCAAGAGCCACTTCCCCGCCATCTACGCCCGTTGTCTGGAATTCGGATACGACATGACCAAGGAACCCATCCCGGTGGTGCCGGCGACCCATTACACCTGCGGCGGGATCATGACCGACCTTCACGGCCGCACCGACTTGGACGGCCTCTATGCCATCGGCGAAACCGCCCACACTGGCCTGCACGGAGCCAACCGCATGGCCAGCAATTCTTTACTAGAGTGCTTGGTTTTTAGCCAGGCAGCGGCGGAAGACATCGGTGCCAGCCTGGCCGATATCCCCCCACCGCCCGCCGTCCCGGAGTGGGACGAGAGCCGGGTCACCGACTCCGACGAGGAGGTAGTGGTGGCCCACAACTGGGATGAACTGCGACGTTTCATGTGGGACTACGTGGGGATAGTGCGCACCGACAAGCGGCTGCAACGGGCCAAGCACAGGATAGATTTGCTGCTCCAGGAAATCGACGACTACTACGGCAATTTCCGCGTCACCAACGATCTCATCGAACTGCGCAACCTGGCCCTGGTGGCCGACCTCATCATCCGTTGTGCCATGCTGCGCAAGGAAAGTCGTGGACTGCACTACACTCTCGACTACCCCGCCCCGGACAACAGCGGACCGCCGCGCAACACCGTACTCACACCTTAAGAAGTTTCGGGTTTCGGGTTTCGGGGCAAGGCTACAACGATCTACGAACCCATCAACTCATGAACCCGAAAACCCAAAAAACCCATTAACCTACAAACCCGACAAAATCTCCTTAACCTCCCCA
>CAZOTG010000053.1:3990-10240 GCA_964582585.1 uncultured Chromatiaceae bacterium
ATTAACCTTTTTCACCTCCATGCAGCCGAAGCTGCACCCGCAGCCGGCGATGACTGTCGGGGTCCAGGCTGTCCGGCGGCAGGATCACCGCGCAGCGGCGCTTGTCCTCCGTGATGAAACGCAGGATCACCAGCCAGGGATGAACATAGGCGGCGGGCAGCAAGCGGGCCTCCCGGCTGCATCCATCGGCGCTGAACAATTCCCATCGATTGTCCCCCGCCCATATCAGGCGCTTTACAGCAGCCGGCGCGCTCAAGCTCACATGGCGCCGCCAGATGACGGCACCCTGCACTACGACAGCCGCCGCCACCAGCCATTTGATCCACCCTGCCAGCGGCAAGGGCAACAATACCAATAGCGCGGCGGCATGCACACCCGCCACGGCAAGCATCAAATAACGGGATGGCCGATAGTCAAGCCGAAGGGGCAGCGCGCAGGCGGGCGATGACATGGGCGAGTTGCGGGTCGGCGGGCGTCATGCGCCCCATGACATATTCCAGCAACAACGGATCGGGATAATTCAACAAGGTCTCAAAGGCGCGCCGTTCCTCGCCAGCGGCCCGGTCGTAGTGATGATCCAGAAAGGACTGCAGTGCCAAATCCAATTCCAGCATCCCCCGCCGGCACTGCCAAAAGAGGCGAGCACGGTTAGAGGAATCCCTGTCATCTTGTTCAGATCTGTCTGTCCTACCCGTCACACTCACGCCATCACCTCCCCCCTTTTCTCTTTACTCTTTACTCTTTGCTCTGCTTTTACACCAGATGTTTAAGCATCAATTCCTTGATATTGCCGATGGCCTCGGTGGGATTCAGCCCCTTTGGGCAGACGTCGACGCAGTTCATGATAGTGTGGCAGCGGAACAAACGGTAAGGACCCTCGAGATCGGCGAGGCGTTCCGCCGTGGCCTGGTCGCGGCTGTCGGCAAGAAAACGATAGGACTGGAGCAAGGCCGCCGGCCCGCGAAACTTATCCGGATTCCACCAAAAGGACGGACAGGAGGTGGAACAACAGGCGCACAGGACGCACTCATAGAGACCGTCCAGCTTTTCGCGCTCCTGGGGGCTCTGGCGGTATTCCACCTCCGACTCGGGATCATGGACCGTAAGCCACGGCTTCACGGAGCGGTATTGATGGTAGAACTGGCTGAGGTCCACCACCAGGTCGCGGATCACCGGCATCCCCGGCAGCGGCCGTATCTCCACCGGCTCCTTCAGGCCGGCCAGCGGGGTAATGCAGGACAGACCATTGCGGCCGTTGATGTTGAGCCCATCGGAGCCGCACACCCCCTCGCCGCAGGAATGGCGGAAACTCAATGTTTCATCCTGCTGTTTGATCTTGAGCAGGGCGTCCAGCAGCATCATGCCCGGCGCCAGGTCCATCAGCTCGAAGCCCTGCATGCGCGGCTCGTTATCCGTCTCGGGGTTATATCTGTAGATCGAAAACCTCATCGACATCTCCGTTTTTAACTCGAGACCCTAAACTCGAAACTAATATACCCTTACCTTCGGCGGGAACGGCTCCACCGTTAACGGCTGTACCCGTACCGGTTTATAGTCGAGGCGGCTGCCCTCCTTGAAGAAAAGACTGTGCTTCATCCAATGCTTGTCGTCGCGCTCCGGGTAGTCCATGCGCGAGTGGGCGCCGCGGCTCTCCTGGCGCGCCAGGGCCGAAGTGATGGTGGCCAGGGCCACGTCCATGAGGTTCTCCAGTTCCAGGGCCTCGATGCGTGCGGTATTGAATACCTTACTGTGATCCTTCAGACGCGCGCGCTGCAGGCGCCCCTCCAGCTCCTGTATCTTTTGCACCCCCTCCTGCAACACGTCTTCCTTGCGGAAGACGCCGCAATAGTGCTCCATGGCGCGCTGCAATTCATCGCGCAGCCTGGACACCGATTCACCGTCGCCCCGCTGCTCCCAGCGCGCCAGGCGCGCCAGGGCGCGATCGATGCTCGGTTCGGAGATCGGACGGTGGTAGCGCTGCTCGCGGAGGCGCTCGATGATGCGGTTGCCCGCGGCGCGGCCGAACACCACGATGTCCAGCAGGGAATTGCCGCCCAGGCGGTTGGCGCCGTGTACCGACACGCAGGCGCATTCGCCCACGGCGAACAACCCGGGCACCGCTTCCTCGGCACCGCCGTAACCGGGGGTCACCACCTCGCCGTAACGGTTGGTGGGAATACCGCCCATGGTGTAGTGGGCGGTGGGAAACACCGGCACCGGCTCCTTGGACGGGTCGATGTGCAGGAAGGTCCTGATCAAGTCGCGAATGCCGGGCAGGCGCTTATTGATCACCTCTTCGCCCAGGTGATCGATCTTGAGCAATACATAATCACCGTGAGGGCCGCAACCGCGCCCTTCACGCACCTCGGTAGAGATGGCGCGGCTCACTACATCGCGACTGGCCAAATCCTTGGCATGGGGCGCATAACGCTCCATGAAACGCTCCCCCTCTTTATTGATGAGATAACCGCCTTCCCCGCGGGCTCCTTCAGAGAGCAACATACCCTTGCCGGCGATGCCGGTGGGATGGAATTGAAAGAATTCCATATCTTCCAGTGGAATCCCGGCGCGCAGCACCATGCCCATACCGTCACCGGTGTTGATGCGGGCATTGGTGTTGGTGCGAAACAGGCGACCCGCCCCGCCGGTGGCCAGCAGGGTGGTCTTGGCCTCGATCACCAGCGGCTCGCCGGTCTCGATCTCCAACACCACCGCGCCCAGAATATAACCCTCGTCGTCCTTGATGAGGTCGACGGCGAAGTATTCGTCGAAGAAGTGGGTCTTGGCGCGGATGTTCTGTTGATATAAGGAATGGAGTATGGCGTGGCCGGTGCGGTCCGCCGCGGCGCAGGTGCGCGCCGCCTGGTCGCCGCCGAAGTTCTGGCTCTGACCGCCGAAGGGCCGTTGATAGATCTTGCCGTTGTCCAGGCGTGAAAATGGCACGCCGGCGTGCTCCAACTCCACTACCAGGCGCGACGCCGCGCGGCACATATATTCGATGGCGTCCTGATCGCCGAGGTAATCGCTGCCCTTGACGGTGTCGTACATATGCCAATGCCAATTGTCCGGCACGACGTTGCCCAGGGCGGCGTTGATCCCCCCCTGGGCCGCTACCGTATGGGAACGAGTCGGAAACACCTTGGACACCACCGCCACCGTGGCATCGGACTGGGCCAACTGCAAGGCGGCGCGCAGCCCTCCCCCGCCCGCACCGATCACCAGGGTATCGAAACGCCGTCGTGGTATGTCATGCGCCGCCATCAACCCGCCCTCACCAAGACCTGCAATAACCACGCCCCCATGGCGATCAAGCCCCCCGCTATCAAGGTCAACACCGTAAACCGCAGCTTGAAGGAATGCACATAATCCATGACCACGTCGCGCATTCCTACCCAGGCATGGGTCAGCAACAACAAAAACAGCAAAAAGGTCGCGGTGCTCATCAGCGGCGCGGTCATAAACCCCCGCCATCCCGAAAAACCCTGGGGCGTCTGGGCGATCAGGCTCAGAAGAAAAAATATCAGATACATGACCATATAGACGGCGCTGAGGCGCTGTATCAGCCACGCCCTCAAACCATGGGCGCGGGCCATCACCACAACAGTATCCCCGCCATCATCACCAGGGTCGCCACGCTGCCGATAGCGATCACCCATGCCGTGCGCCGCGCCTCTTCACGTTCCACGCCGATGCCGATGTCGATGAGCAGCACGCGCAAGCCCGCGAAGACATGGTGGGCCAATGCCCCTAAAATCAAAATCACCGCCAGCTTCACCGGACCGTGACTGAGCAGGATTTGGACCCGGTCATAACCCTGTTCGCTGCCCAGAGACAGGTCCAGCAGATAGATGGCAAAGGGCAGGGCCAGAAACAGGACGATGCCGGCTATTCGGTGGGCAATGGAGATTAATGCCGTGATAGGCTGGCGAATACGAGTCAGCTCGAGAAAAACGGGTCGCTTATTCTTTTTTAGCATACAATTCGTGGTGCAGCTAACGCCTCCAGTTGGCTTAGTATTATGTCCCGAGCCCATGAATGCAATGGTAAATTAACGGAGGTCAGCAATGATGTCAGCGGACTGGCGGACTTTTCTTCAAAATGCAGGGGCGGTCATCGACCATGGTCATGTAAGCCACTTCGGCAATCCGTCCGTTGACACCCAAATAGCCACCACCGGCGAGGTGATGGCCGATCTCTCCCACCGCGCCCTCATCGCCGTGCGCGGCCCCGACGCCGAAAAATTTCTGCAAGGCCAGCTTACCTGCGACGTCCTTGCAGTCACCCAGTCCCACAGTCAACTGGGCGCGCACTGCAGCTCCAAGGGACGTACCCTGGCCTTGTTCCGCCTGTTCCGTCGCGATGAAACCCTCTACCTGGCCTTGCCCGAGACCTTATTGGAATCCGCCCTGGAGCGCCTGCGCAAATATATGCTGATGAGCAAGCTCACCCTCGAAGTGGAAACGGGACTGGCGCAAATAGGCTATGCCAGCGTCAAGGGCGTCCATCATCTGGGCGACCTGATCACCCCCCTCCCCGAGGCCGTCGACGCCGCCGACCGCTCGGGTGACATCACGGTGATCCGCATCCCCGGCAGCCATCCCCGTTTTGAACTGATCGGACCGGAAGCGTCGCTCAAGACCCTGTGGACCCAACTTGACGTGCATGCCGCGCCGGTGGGTGCCGGCCCCTGGGAATTGCTGGACATCCTCGCCGGCGTCCCCGTCCTTTCTCCGGAGACCGTGGATGCCTTCGTCCCCCAGATGATCAACCTGGACGCCTTGAGGGGCATCAGTTTTAAGAAGGGCTGTTATACCGGACAGGAGATCGTGGCGCGCAGCCACTATCTGGGCAAACTCAAACGCCGCATGTTCCGCCTGCATTGCCAGGTGGAGCCGCCTGCGGCGGGGACGTCGCTCTACAGCACCGCCCGGCGCAGCGATGAAAGCGTCGGCGCCGTGGTCGCCGCCCAAGCCGCGGCGGAAGGCGGGACCACCCTGCTCGCCGTCTTGCAAATCGAGGCCGCCGGCCAAGGCGAGTTGAGGCTGGGACAAATCGACGGACCGCTTTGCACGCTGCAAACCCTGCCCTATGCCCTGGAGACACCGGCCGACCACTAGCCTTTCGACTGAATTGCTGAAAAAATTCCCGTATCTGCCGTTAACGGAACAACGGGCTGGACGCTGGGACCTTTTTTCGCATGGACTTAGAAAAGAAATTTCTCTCGGATTTCTTCAACGACCTCAATGCCAACCGGGTGGGGCTGCCCACCTTGCCGGAGGTGGCCATGCAGGTCCGCAAGGCCGTCGGCGACCCTCAGGCCTCTGCCAGCAAGATCGAAAAAATCATCAATACCGATCCCGCCCTGTCGGCCAAATTACTGAAGGTGGTAAACAGCCCCGCCTACCGTGGCACGGCGCCGATCACCAACCTGCGTATGGCCATCACCCGCCTCGGCATCAATATGGTCCGCAACCTGGCCACCAGTCTGGTAATGGAGCAGCTCTATCAGACCCAGTCCACGGAGGCCATCAAGCAACGCCTCAAGGCGCAATGGCAGCATAGTACCAAGGTGGCCGCCCTCAGTCAGATCATCGCCAAACGCTTTACGAAACTGAAGCCCGATGAGGCAATGCTGGCCGGCCTGATCCATGACATCGGTGTCTTGCCGGTACTCAACCGCGCCGGACTTATCCCCGAAATGCTTCAGGACGTGGCGGCGTTAGACACCGTCATACAAAAATTACACACTATGATCGGCCCCGCCGTGTTGGACGAATGGGACTTTGCGCCATATCTGGTAGCGGTGGCGGCAGAACACGAACAAATCAATGAGAAACGCGATGGTGAGGTGGACCACCTCGATGTGGTCATCGTCGCCAATCTCCATAGCTATCTGGGGACCGGCCATCGCCTCGCCAAGATAAACTGGGACGAGGTGCCGGCCTTCGCCCGACTGGGCATTACCCCTGACGAAAGCATCGAGATGATGGAAGAGGCCAGGGAGGAAATGCGTGAGATGCAGGGCATACTCGCAAGTTAACGACTTGAATCCTTTTGCGGCGAATCGCCCTCAATCAGGATTTGTGCCGCATGTGCGGGAACAGCAGCACGTCGCGGATCGACGGCGCGTCGGCAAACAGCATCACCAGCCGATCGATACCGATACCCTCTCCCGCGGTAGGCGGCAAGCCGTGTTCCAGGGCGGTGATGTAATCCTCATCGAAGTGCATGGCCTCTTCGTCGCCCGCCT
>CAZOTG010000054.1:0-10215 GCA_964582585.1 uncultured Chromatiaceae bacterium
AGAGCTTCCTGCAGATAGCTTTCCCCGAAGTGGCGTTGGCCGGCGCTATAGGCGGCGCGGACGGCGATGGCTTCCTGGCCTTTGCTCACCGCCAGCAGGGTGACCGAAGCGGGCGTCCGCCGGTAGAGTTGCTCCGCCGCGGTGATGCGCGCCTGGACGGCGGTGAGACGCTCGACGGCGGCTTCCCGCGCGATATTGTCGTTTGGCGTTAAAGCACTCATGATGGTCGAGGATTCTTGTGCCATGCCGGCCCGGACGGCGGGTGCCGGTCGTAAAAGTTATGGTATCAAGAACTCGCGGCCGTTGCCGCTAATGGTGCAAGATGCTTTCCTGTATCCACCAGGAAGTGGAAATGACTTAGCGTAAGGGAGATTGCTGATGGATATCGCCGAATTACTGGCATTTAGTGTCAAGAACGCCGCCTCCGACCTGCACTTGTCCGCGGGCCTCCCGCCCATGATCCGCGTCGACGGCGACGTGCGGCGTATCAACGTACCACCCCTGGACAACAAGGCGGTGCACAGCATGATGTACGACATCATGAACGACAAGCAGCGCAAAGACTTCGAGGAATTTCTCGAGACCGACTTCTCCTTCGAGATTCCCGGCCTGGCCCGTTTCCGCGTTAACGTCTTCAACCACAACCGTGGCGTGGGCGGGGTGTTTCGTACCATTCCCTCCAATATTCTTTCCCTTGAAGAGCTGGGCGCGCCGCCGGTGTTCAAGAACATTTCCGACAATCCCCGCGGTCTGGTGCTGGTGACCGGGCCCACCGGCTCCGGCAAGTCCACCACCCTGGCGGGCATGATCGATTACAAGAACAACAGCGAGTTCGGCCATATCCTCACCATCGAGGATCCTATCGAGTTCGTGCACACCAGCAAGAAATGCCTGGTGAACCAGCGCGAGGTGCATCGCGATACTCTGGGCTTCAATGAATCTTTACGTTCCGCCCTGCGCGAAGACCCGGACATCATCCTGGTGGGCGAGATGCGCGACCCCGAGACCATCCGCTTGGCGCTCACCGCCGCCGAGACCGGCCACTTGGTGTTCGGCACCCTGCACACCAGTTCCGCCGCCAAAACCATCGACCGTATCATCGACGTGTTCCCCGCCGCCGAGAAGGAGATGGTGCGTTCCATGTTGTCGGAGTCGCTGCGGGCGGTGATTTCCCAGACCCTGTTGAAGAAGACCGGCGGTGGCCGCGTCGCGGCCCACGAGATCATGATCGGTACCCCCGCCATCCGCAACCTGATCCGCGAGGCCAAGGTCCCGCAAATGTATTCCGCTATTCAAACCGGCCAGAACGTGGGCATGCAGACCCTCGATCAGTGCCTTATCGATCTGGTGAAGCGCGGTATCGTCTCCAAGCAGGAGGCGGCGGCCAAGGCGGCCAATAAGGATTCCTTCCAGTAAAATTGTGCGTAGTGCTTAACGTAAGAACGTCGTTGGCAAAGCCAACGACGTTCTTACGTTAAGCCTTTCAGTTTTTGCTCGCTTCCGCTCTGCCCGGTCTCTTCCCGAGCCCCGGGAACTGCCTGGCGAAGCGGTGCTGTGAATGTGATTTTTAGTGTCCGGCGTCGAAGGCCGGAGCCCAAACCTCGCCATCCGGCCCCGCGAGGCGCCGGATAGGGTGCCCATAGAGTCTTGCCAGATTTTCTTCGGTGATGACCTCCGTGATGCGGCCGCTCAGGGTTTCGCCCGTACCGAACAGGAGTAAGGCGTGATCGCAATAACGCACCGCACTGGTGACGTCGTGCAATACCATGGCCAGGGCGCGTTGCCGGTCGGCGGCGAGGCGAGCGAACAGTTGCAGGACGTGGACTTGATGGTAAAGGTCCAGGTGATTGGTCGGCTCGTCCAGCAATAATAACTGCGGGTCTTGAGTGAGCAGGGTAGCGATGGCCAGTCGGCGCCGCTCGCCGCCGGAGAGGGTGGCGACGGCGCGTCCCTCGAATCCCGCCAGATCCATGCGTTGCAGCGCCTGTCGCGCTTGCTGTTGATCATCGCCGCTTTCCCATTGCCAGCGCTCCAGGTGGGGATGACGGCCGATAAGGGCGGTTTCCAGTACCGTGCTGGGAAAGGGGTCGTCGAGGTGTTGCAGCAGGATACCCAAAGACCTGGCCCGTTCACGCGGTGGCCACCCGTGGAGGGGGCGACCTTTGAACAGTATCTCACCGCCCTGTGCCGGACGTAGTCCCGCCAAGCTGTGCAGCAGGGTGGTCTTGCCGCTGCCGTTGGGGCCCAATACCGCCCAGCGTTGGCCACTCTCGATGCACAGATCAAGATCACGGCATAGCCATTTGCCGGCGACGGCCACGGACAGATGTTTGGTGGAGAGCAATTCCATCACCGCGCGCGCCGGCTGAGCAGATACAAGAACAGCGGCACACCCAGCAGGGCGGTGATGATACCCACTGGCAGTTGTTGCGGTGCCAGCAGGGTGCGGGCCAGGGTATCGGCGCTGAGCACCAGGCTGCCGCCCAGCAACACCGCACAGGGCAACAGGCTGCGATGGTCCGTCGCCCCCAGCAGCCGGATCAGATGGGGGGCGATCAGGCCGACGAAACCGACGCTCCCTGCCAAGGTTACCGCCGAGGCGGTGAGCAGGGAGGCGACCACATACACCGCCAGGGACAGGGCGCCGGTGGTGATCCCCAAGGCCATGGCCTGCAGCTCGCCACGCGCCAGGATGTTGAGATCGCGGGCCACCGCCAGGGACAGCACCAGGCCGATGACCAGTACGCCCAGGGCCGGCAGGGCATTGCCGGCAAAGCCGAGATCGCCCATCAACCAGAACAACATATTTTTCAGACCGGCGGCAGGGCTCACCGTGAGGATGAAACCGATGAGCGCCGCCCAGCCGGAGGCGATCACCACCCCCGTGAGCAACAGCCGGGTAGGGTTCCAACTGCCGTCGCCCCGCGCCAGACCGAATACCAGTGCCATGGTCGCCAAGGCCCCGCCGAAGGCGGCGACGGTCAGTCCCGGGCCGCTCAGGCCCAGCAGCATGGCGGCCAGGGTCGCCACCGCCGCACCGCCGGAAATGCCCAGCACATAAGGATCCGCCAGGGGATTGCGCAGCAGTACCTGCATCAAGGCCCCGGCCAGGGCCAGCAGGCCGCCCACCACAAAGGCCGCGATGGCCCGCGGCAGGCGCACCTCCAACAGGATGGTGCGTTGCAGTGAAGTGCCGCCGTCATGCGTCACCGCCCATAGGCCACGCCAGCCGACGGGGGCGCTGCCCATGGTGATAGCCCCCGCGAAAGTGAGGGCGGCGATAATGAATAAGGTGGTGAGCAGGACGCGCGAGGAGATCATCGCAGGCTAATGACCGGCCAGCTCTTCATCTCGGCATGCTGGCGCAGGGTGTCATCGGGATCGACGGCTACGGGATGGCTCACCATTTCCAGCAGGGGCAGATCGTTGTGGGAATCGCTGTAGAACCAGCTGTCCGCCAGATTGGCGCCGTTGTCGGCGAGCCATTGCTTGAGGCAGGAGACCTTGCCTTCGCGAAAGGCGGGAACGCCCGCGACCTTACCGGTGTAGCGGCCGTCGCTGAATTCCGGGTCCGTTGCCAGCAGGTCCGCCACGCCCAGGGCAGCGGCGATGGGTTCGGTGACGAAGCGGTTGGTAGCAGTGATGATCAGCAGCCGGTGCCCTTGTTGGCGGTGATGCTCGATGAGAGCGCGTCCCGCCGGGAGGATGATGGGCTCGATCTTTTCCGCCATGAAACGTCGGCGCAAGGCCAGCAACTCGGGCAGGGGATGCTCAGCCAGGTGACGCAACGAGAAGTCGAGAAATTCGTAGATGTCCAGGGTGCCCTTGCGGTACTCGTCATAGAAGCGTTGATTCTCCCGCTGGTAATAGGCTTCGTCCACCAGGCCTTCCGCCACCAGATAGGTGCCCCACAGGTAATCGCTGTCACCGCCGAGCAGGGTGTTGTCCAAATCGAAGATCGCCAGGGTCATGGGCCGCCTGCTTGCAAAAAGTGCCCAGCATAGAAGGTAGCGGGGGAAAGGTAAATTGCCGGGGGTTGCGCCGGGCCGGGGTAGAAGTGAATGTGATTTGCAGGAAGTGATTGATTTGTGGAAAAATGGACTGAGACCCACGCTGGATAGTGACATAAGTGATTGATACGGATGGATATAGGCCCAACGTCGGGATCATTCTCAGCAATGATCGCGGCCGCCTGTTGTGGGCGCGGCGCATCGGCCAGGACGCCTGGCAGTTTCCGCAGGGCGGGATTCGCTCCCAGGAGAGCCCCGAAGAGGCCTTGTTTCGGGAACTCAACGAGGAACTGGGCCTGTATCCCGAACATGTGGAGGTGATGGGTCAAACCCGGGGCTGGCTACGTTATCGCCTGCCGCAACGTCTGATCCGTCATCACGACAAACCGGTGTGTATCGGCCAAAAGCAGAAGTGGTTTTTATTGCGACTCATTGCCGAGGACAGCGATGTCTGTCTGACGGGTAGCCCCCGTCCCGAGTTCGATCATTGGCGGTGGGTGAGTTACTGGTATCCGATCCGTAAGGTGGTTCCTTTCAAACGCAAAGTGTATTCAAGGGCCCTGCGCGAGCTCGCCCCTTTGATCCTGCCGGAATCGTCGAAAGACGCGATTGAACGGGTTTTGGCAGATTCGGCTCCACGGGAACGCTGAACCGTCACTCAGCGGAGGGCACGAGCGTGCTTGACGTCCTGCGTCGTATAGTCCAAGAGGTGGGGGGTGCCCGTGATCTGGAGCAGGCCCTGGCCATCATTGTTAAACGCATCAAGCAGGCCATGGCCGCCGATGTGTGTTCCGTCTATCTCTGTGACTATAACCAACAGCGCCATAGCTTGATGGCCACCGACGGCTTGAATCCCGCCTCGGTGGGACATGTGTCGCTCACCATGGGCGAGGGTGTGGTGAGCGCGGTGGCGGAGACCGCCGAACCGCTCAATCTCGATAACGCCCCGGATCATCCCCGTTATCGCTTCGTCGCCGAGACCGGCGAAGAGTACTATCACGGTTTTCTCGGCGTGCCCATCATCCACCACCGCCGCGTCCTGGGGGTGCTGGTGGTGCGACAGCGCGATGCCCGCAAATTCGCCGAGGACGAGGTGGCGTTTCTCGTTACCATGGCGGCGCAACTGGCTGGTGCCATCGCCCATGCCGAGGCGAGCGGCGGGATCAGTCAAAGGCTAAGCACCGATACTACTTTGGTCGCAGGCACCATCCTGGAGGGCTTGGCGGGTGCTCCCGGCGTGGGAATCGGTACAGCCCTGGTGATGTACCCCCCCGCCGATCTCAATGCGGTGCCCGACCGCAAGCCCGCCAACGTGGATGCGGAGATCATTACCCTCAAGGCGGCGGTGGCGACGGTGCAGGCTGAGATCCAAGCTCTGGGCGAACGCTTGGGGGTGCATCTGCGTGCCGAGGAGCGGGCCCTGTTCGACGCCTATTCCTTGATGCTCAACAGCGAGACCCTGATGAACGCCCTGGAGGGGCGTATCCGCGCCGGCAATTGGGCCTCGGGCTCCCTGCGCGAGACCATCAACGAGCAGGCGCGGGTCTTCGAGCAGATGGATGAGCCCTATCTGCGGGAACGGGCCCAGGACATCCGTGACTTGGGACGGCGCATCCTGGTGTGTCTGCAGAGCGCCGGCCGGCGCAGCCCGCCGCCCTATCCCGAACGCACCGTACTGGTGGGCGAGGAGATCACCGCCACCATGCTGGCCGAGGTGCCGCGCGAGAAATTGGTGGCGGTGGTGTCCGCCAGTGGTTCCCGTTCTTCCCATGTGGCGATACTTGCGCGGGCCCTGGGTGTGCCGGCGGTGGTGGGTGCCACCGATCTGCCGACGGGGCGGATGGAAGGCCGTGAATTGGTGGTCGACGGTTACCGTGGCCGAGTGTTTGTCGACCCCTCGGAGGCGGTGCGCAGTGAATATCTGCGCCTGGCCCAGGAAGAGGCGGTGCTGGTGGCGGGCCTGGAAGGTCTCAAGGATCTGCCCGCCGAGACCCCCGACGGGGTGCGCGTTCCCCTCTACGCCAACTCGGGTCTGATCTCCGACGTGGCGCCTTCCCTCACCGGTGGGGCGGAGGGTATCGGCCTGTACCGCACCGAGTTTCCCTTCATGATCCGCGATCGCTTTCCCGGCGAGGAGGAGCAACTCCGTATCTACCGCCAGGTGTTGGAGGCCTATGCGCCGCGGCCGGTGGTATTGCGCACCCTGGACGTGGGCGGCGACAAGCCGCTGTCCTATTTTCCCATCGTCGAGGACAATCCCTTTCTCGGTTGGCGCGGCATCCGCATTACCCTCGACCACCCGGAGATATTTTTGGTGCAACTGCGCGCCATGCTGCGCGCCAGCGTCGGTCTCGACAACCTGCGCCTGTTGTTGCCCATGATCAGCCAACTGTCGGAGGTGGACGAGGCGCGGCGCCTGGTGGAACGCGCCTATCAGGAACTGGTGGGCGGCGGCGAGTCCATCGTCATGCCGCCGCTGGGGGTGATGGTGGAAGTGCCGTCCGCTGTCTATCAAAGCGACGAGATCGCACGGCGCGTGGACTTTTTGTCCATCGGTACCAATGACCTGACACAATACCTGCTGGCGGTGGACCGCAACAACTCACGGGTTGCGGCCTTGTACGATGCCCTGCATCCTGCGGTGCTGCGCGCCATCCATCAGGTGGTCATCGCGGGCCACCGCCAAGGCAAGCCGGTGGGGGTATGCGGCGAGATGGCCGGCGATCCCGCCGCGGCAATCGTTCTGCTGGGCATGGGGGTGGATTCCCTGAGCATGAGCGTGGCGAGCCTGTCACGGGTGAAGTGGGCGATCCGCAATATCCGCCGCGATGAGGCCGAGACGGTGCTGGCCGAGGTACTGGATATGGAAGACACCGAAGCGGTGCGTGATCGCCTCGAACAAGTGCTGGATGACGCCGGCCTGGGCGGCTTGGTGCGGGCCGGCAAATAAGCGGCGCGTCCATCGCATGCCTCATTGTGTTCCAATGATCGTTGTCGCAAAGGAAGAATAAGTAGACGCTGTTCGCTTATCTATATTCCCTTGTTAAGATGTTGCCGTATTTTATCATCGCCACCGACCGTCCATGACCGAAGCCGACGCCTCACCCCCCGCCAGCAAACGAAAAACGTTGCTGCTGATTTTACTGCTGATCTTTTTAGTGGCGGGCGGCGGTTTTGCCGGTTACTGGCTGACGGTGGGCCAGTATCGGGAGTCTACCGACGATGCCTATGTAGGCGGCAACGTGGTACAGATCACACCGCGCAGCGAAGGTACGGTGGTGAGCATTCATGCCGAGGAAATGGATCCGGTGCGGCAGGGACAGACCTTGGTGACTCTGGAAGATTCCGGCCCGCGCGCAAGCCTGGATCAGGCCAAGGCCGAATTGGCCGAGGCGGTGCGTAAGGCGGCGCAGTTACTGGCCCAGGCCAGACAGCAGCGTGCGCTTATTACACTGCGCGAAAGGCAATTGGCGCTGGTGAAAGACAGCGAGCGGCGGCGGGTGGCCTTGGCCGATCAGAAGTTGGCGCCCGAGGAACAGGCGCAGCAGGCCAAGCTCTCCACCGACATCGCCGCCGCCAACCTGGAGGTGGCCCGCCGTGAACTTGCCACCACCGAGACGCTGATTCAGGATACGCCCCTTTCCCGGCAACCCACGGTGATGCTGGCCGAGGCCCGGCTGCGCAGTGCCTATCTGGATTGGGCGCGGGCGCGGATCCCCGCACCGGTGACCGGCTACATCGCCAAGCGCGCCGTGCAATTGGGACAGCGGGTGAAACCGGAGGACGCGCTGATGGCGGTGGTGCCCCTAGATCAACTGTGGGTGGACGCCAATTTCAAGGAAGACCAGCTCACCCATCTGCGACTGGGCCAGCCGGTGAAACTCAGGGCCGACCTCTACGGCGACGACGTGGTGTTTCACGGCAAGATCGAGGGTATCGCCATGGGTACCGGTGCGGCCTTCGCTTTGCTGCCGGCGCAGAATGCCAGCGGCAACTGGATCAAGATCGTGCAGCGGGTGCCGGTGCGCATTGCGCTGGACCGCAATGAATTGGCGCAGCATCCCTTGCGACTTGGCTTGTCCATGCGTGTCGAGGTGGACACCCATCAACGCGATGGCGCGGTGTTGGCAAAGTTGCCGTCGATGCAGGCGCCGTTCACCACTCCGGTTTACAACGCAGGGGGCCAGCGCGTCGATGAGATGATCGATGACATCGTGCGCACTAATTCCCCCTCCGTCGAGAAAGCCTTGCGGTGACGGATTCGCCGCACCCGCCCCTGAGCGGCGCCAACCTGGCGCTGGTCACGGGCTCCCTGTCCCTGGCTATGTTCATGCAGGTGCTGGACACCACCATCGCCAATGTCTCCATTCCCACCATCGCCGGCGACTTGGCGGTGAGCCCCAGTCAGGGTACCTGGATCATCACTTCCTTCGCGGCGAGCAATGCCATCGCCTTGCCTTTGGCGGGCTGGTTGGCGCGGCGCTTCGGCGAAGTGCGTTTGTTCGTGATGGCCACCCTGTTGTTTACCACGGCATCCTGGTTGTGCGGCCTGGCGCCCAACTTCGAAACCCTGTTGGCGGCCCGGGTGCTGCAAGGCATGGCCGCCGGACCCATGGTGCCGCTGTCGCAAAGCCTGCTGCTGAATAATTACCCCGAACACAAACGCGGCATGGCCTTGGCCTTCTGGGCCATGACCACCACCGTTGCGCCTGTCGTAGGACCCTTTCTGGGTGGTTGGATTACCGAGAATATGAGTTGGCCGTGGATCTTCTACATCAATGTGCCGGTAGGAATGCTGTGCAGCTATGTCACCTGGCAATTGCTCAAGAAACGCGAGACCGCCACTCTGCGCCTGCCCATCGACATGATGGGGCTGGTGTTGCTGGTGATCGGCGTCGGTTGTCTGCAGGTGATGCTGGACAAGGGCAACGAGTTGGACTGGTTCGGGTCGGATTACATCGTGACCCTGGGGATCATCGCCTTGTTGACCCTCAGCGTTCTGGTGGTGTGGGAACTTACCGCTAAACATCCGATGATCGATCTCACGCTGTTTACCCAACGCAACTTCAGCGTGTGCGTCCTGGCCTTGAGTCTGGGTTATCTGTTGTTCTTCGCCGGGGTGGTGGTGTATCCGCTGTGGCTGCAGACCGAGATGGGTTACACCGCCACCTGGGCCGGACTGGCCTCCATCCCTTTGGGGGTGATGGCGGTGATCCTCTCTCCCATCGTCGGCAGGAATCAGCACCGCTTCGACCTGCGCATGCTGACCTCCTTCAGCTTCGTGATATTCGCGGCGTCCTGTTTCTGGCAAAGCGGTTACACCACCGACTTCGACTTCTGGCACCTCATCGAGCCGCGTTTCCTGCAGGGCATCGGCATGGCCTTTTTCTTCGTGCCGCTCACTACCATGATGCTCATCGGTATGCCGCCGCAGCGCATCGCCAGCGCCATGGGCCTGTCCAACTTCATGCGGGTGCTGAGCGGCAGCATCGGTACTTCGCTCAGTATCTCCTTATGGCAGGATCGCGGCGCCCAGCACTACGGTCAGCTCACCGAACATATCTCGCCCTACAATCCCATCAGCAATCAATACCTCGATACGGTGCAGGGCCTCACTCACGGCCATGACAGCGCCATCGCTCACCTGGCGAACACCATCAATACCCAGGCGGTTACGCTGGCTACCACCGATGTCTTCTGGCTGTCGGGTTGGATATTTCTGGCCTTGATCATGCTGGTGTGGGTTGCCAAACCGGCGCCGCGCCGCGCGTTCTGATTCTTTAGCACTACGAAGCGCACGAAGATATTAGTATGGGAACGTTATTTCGGTTCCCACTGGGGTGACGGAGTAAGAATATTGTGCCCCTTCGGGGGCGTTTTTATTTAGGGCGGCCTTTCGCGCCGCGCGCGAATTCCTTTCTTTTGCGCGGCCAAAAGAAAGGAATCAAAGAAAAGGCCGCCCCGACGGTTTGGCCCTACGGGCTGCCCTGCGCTTCTCGCCATTTTGGGCGCGCGCAGAACTCGCTGCGCTCAGACAACTGCGCGCTTCTCCCCAAAATGGCTGCGATGCTCGGCGGCACCGACGGGGACCCCAAGAGGTGGTAACCCTTCCCTATTGCGGGATAGATGCAGCAAACCTGGGGAGTGGCACCCCGGGTCCCCGTAGGCGGCGCCGAGCATCGCAGCCGGGCTGGGAGGAGAGCGA
>CAZOTG010000055.1:0-10206 GCA_964582585.1 uncultured Chromatiaceae bacterium
CTGGACAGCAGCAACGTGGAGGAAATTCTGTCCAATTACGATGTGGTGGTGGACGGTTCCGATAACCTGCCTACTCGCTATCTGGTCAATGACGCCTGCGTCAAGCTGGGCATCCCCAATATTCATGCCGCCGTCTATCGCTTCGAAGGACAGATCACCGTTTTCTGGCCCGGTTTCGAAAAGCGGCGTGGTGGTTGTTATCGTTGCATGTTCCCCGAGCCGCCGCCGGCGGAATTGGCGCCTTCCTGCGCTGAGATCGGCGTTTTGGGAGTATTGCCGGGGGTGCTCGGCGTGTTGCAGGCGGTGGAGACGTTGAAGGTGCTGCTGGATTTGGGCGATCCCCTGGTGGGTAGGATGCTTTATTACGACGCGCTGCAGGGATCATTCAATCAATTCAAGCTTGCCCGTAATCCCGAGTGCCGGGTGTGCGGCGATAACGCCAGCTTTTCCGGGTACAGCGATTACGCGGAAGTGTGCAATACCTCTACCGGGTAAGGCGGTTAAAGCTGGGAGATCATCGCCGTCAAGAGGCTGTCGTGGCTGTGTGTCATGGGGATAAAGATGAACGGCACGCCTGCCCCCGGCCAGATGGCGAGTTCATAGCCGATCAATCCTACATACATGCCGAAGATCGAATAGATCACATGCCTGATACGAATGCGGTTAAGCAACATAATGTGGTGATAACCCACCAGGATCACCAGGCCGACTGCCGTCAGTCCTAATTTCACCGCCAGAAACAAAGCGGCACTCTTGTGGATGAGCGTATCCATGAAGAGGTTGACCTCCATGGCGCCGTCCAACAGCAACTGTAAGGTGTTGTGTGCGTCGGCAACGCACAGAAACAAGGTCGCCAGGGTAATGTAAAGCAGATGGGGGTGATGCCAATCCAAGGGGAGGGCCGTATTGTCGCTGTCGTTCTCGCGGCGGTGGCTTCGCCGCCGTCCGAGCAGGCAATGGATATTGAACCAGGGGTGGGCCTGCTTTTGGCGACGATCAGTACCCTCACGTTGCTGCTGCATTCCCGTGGCCCCCGTATTTCAAAATTTTCAAAGGTTCGGCAATAGTCGTGCCGATTTCCTTTTTTTTAATATCCCTCAGTTCGTTAACTATATCAGACCGGATCGTCGGGTGGATATATGTAAAGTTTTCCGACATATGTGACGGCTAAGCGGCGCCCGCCGGGGGCCGCTTCATTTTATAGGCCGGTGGCCGATATGTTGTCTAGGGGGGCTGCACAAGGGAATCCCATAGAAAGATAAGGGAATTATGGCACTTATGGTCAGAGTAGGGAATTGAATGTCGGCGCAGTTGTATGGCTGAGGAAGACGAGGCGATAAGCGAGGAATCGGCGGATGGCGATGGCGGAAAAGGTTAGATCCTATCTTGATAAGCGGCACATCATTTACGATGTGCATGAGCTGCATCCTTTTATCTCTTTGTTACAGGCCGCCGAAGAAGGCGGGATATCTCCGGCCTCGATCGCAAAGTCCGTGGTGCTCAAGGATGAACTCGGCATTGTCTTGGTGGTGGTGCCGGCGACGCATGGCGTGGATGAGGACGCCCTGAGTAAGCTGATGTATCGCCGGATGGAATTGGCGCACGAGGCGCAAATCAAGGCCGCCTTCCCGGACTGTCTGCCGCGGTTCATCCCTCCACTGGGCGAGGCCTACGGGATTAGAACCATCGTCGATGATGCGTTGATGGGTGCCGCCCAGGTGTATTTTCCCGCGGGAGACGCCTCCTCGCTTATTCAGGTCAGCGGCAAGGATTTTTTTAATATGTTGAGCGGCGCCTTGCTGGCCGGCAATTTTGCCAGCCTGCTTACCGCACGGGGATCCACTGTTCCAAGCGATACCGAGCAGGGCGCGGAGAAGGAAATCAAAAAACGCGTGCAGCAACTCAGGGACTTGCCCGCCATGCCGCAGCTGGCGCTCAAGATCATTGAGTTGCGTGCAGACCCGAACGCCAATGCGGAAAAACTCGGCAAGATCGTGGAACTGGATCCCAGTGTGTCGGCGCAGGTGATTCGTTATGCGCGCTCACCTTTTTTCTCCTATCAAGGCAAGGTTGATTCCATACAGACCGCCATCTCCAGGGTATTGGGATTTGAGATGGTAATGAACCTGACATTGGGGCTCGCCACAGCCCGCCCTTTCAAGATCCCGGCCATCGGTCCAATGGGGCTGAATGCCTTTTGGCGTCACGCCATCTATAGTGCTGCCTTGGTACAAGCCTTGGGGCGGGAACTGCCGCAGGCCATACGTCCCCCCGCGGGCATGAGTTATCTCGCCGGGCTATTGCACAACTTTGGCTTTTTGTTGTTGGGGCATTTATTCAAGCGTGAATTTTGTATATTGAACAGTTCCATCAGCGACAATCCCGATACACCTATCCTGCAACAGGAGCTCGAAGTACTGGGGATCGAGCATGGCGAATTAGGCGCCTGGTTGCTGGCAAAATGGAATATGCCGGAAGAGATCATCGTTGCGGTGCGACATCATCATCGCGAAGACTATGAGGGACCGCATGCGGTCTATCCACAGTTGGTGTTACTTGCCGATCGCATGTTAAAGGGACACGGCATCGGCGATGCCCACACCCATGAACTGCCCGTCCGTCTCCTGGAGGCACTGGGATTGCAAGAGATTCAAACCGTGATGGTGATGGGACGTATTTTAGAAGGCGTGGAAGGTTTGAACGTCATGGCCAGAAGCCTGGCCGCCGCATAACACCCACTCACCTGCCGTGCCATATCATCTCCGTTCGCAGTAGACTTCCCCTTACGCCCGCCCATTTGGTCGGCTGCCCGGCCAGCGCGGTGCTTACTCTCGGTGCGTCGCCAATTCACAATGAAGCGGTCAGCGAAGCCCTGGCATATTCAGCAATTTAATTATAATTATCAGTATGTTGCATGATATAGAACCTGCGGGGTGCAAGTTGTGCCGCGTAATTTGCTAGAATGCCGAAAAGCACCAGTCAAACAACGAGGGCGGCGGACATGGATCAACCTTCAGATTCTGCGTTTGATTTCGAAGAGTGGGTCTTGCTCGCCAAGACGGATCCTCAGGCCTTTGAGGCTAAGCGAGCGGAAGAGATCGCGCGGCTGATCGCCAAGGCCTCTCCCCATTCGCAAAGCCGATTGCACGGCTTGCAGTGGAAGATCGATATGGAACGGCAGCGCGCCAGCAATCCCTTGTCGTCGTGCATGCGGATTTTTAATCTGATGTGGGATTCCGTATACGGTGAGCGCGGCCTGTTGGAGGCACTGTATCGCTTGGAAGGCCACTCCCCCTTGCCGGAGCGTCCCCCCGCGGATGTCCTCGAGTTGCGCCGCCGGCACCCGGACCAGCAACACAGTAAACTCTCCTATCCTTCTACCCACCCCTAGGCGTCATCTTTATCGCTTCACCCCACTGCACTTCCACTTCGTGAGGGGCATGGGCTCGGCAGGGATGCGAGAGTCTTGATCAGGAATAATGGCAGTTTATGCAAGCATTAATGACAAACCCGGCCATCCAGTCAGGCGTCATTCCTTTTGCCGTTGCCTTGCTGATGGGATTGCTGGGCAGGCGCCTGGGGTGGTATTGGGCGGGCTTGGCCTTGCTGGCGGGGTTTGTTGCCACGGTGTATGTGACGGTGGGATTTCAATTTCAGCCGTGGACCAGTACACGCAAGATCATCGCGCTGGGTTTCGGCGCCGCGGCATTGGGCCTGCTGTTGGATGTCTACCCGTGGAGCCGCCGCTGGTTGCCCGTAGCGCTATTGTTTGTCGCGGCGGTGGCGGCATTGTGGTTGATCTGGCCGGTGTTGCAGCGTCGCGAAGGCACGGATGCCTGGTTGCTGGGCGCCGGCAGCCTCTTGTATGGCGGCTGGTGTGCCGCCGCCATGGAGTCCCTGCGCTCCAGGCCGGTCCACGCCGTCGCCGCTGCGGTAGCTTTGGGTTTCGGTACGGGGGCGGTAACCTTATTGGGCGCCTCGGCGCTGCTCGGGCAGTTGGGCCTGGCCTTGGGTGCGGCGGCGGGGGCCTTGGGATTGCTGGTGACCTTCTTGCGCAATACCGAGGTCGGTTCCCTGGCCATGTTGCCGGCCGGGGTGTTGCTTGGCTTGATCGGGGTCAGCGGCCATGTCTACGCCAAAGCACCATGGTATAGTTTGGCGCTGTTGGCCTTGGTGCCGGTATGTGCTCGTGTACCCTTGTCCCCGCAATGGTCCCGTTGGCTGCAGGCTGCGGCCGCGCTATTGTTGGCGGCTGCGCCAGCCGGGATTGCCGCGTGGCTGGTATGGCGCGTCGCGGGCGGGGTGCCGTTGTGAAGAGATCTGTGTGTGCAATAAAACAGGAGGTTGAACATGAGGAAATATATAATTGCCATGGTGGTCGCCGTTTTGCCTGCCAGCGTGATGGCGGCGGAATCTTTTACCATCGATCCCCTTCACACCTTTCCCAATTTCACCATCAGTCATCTGGGGTTTTCCACCATGCATGGGCGTTTCGGTAAGACCTCCGGCAAGATGAGCTTCGACGAGGCCAAGGGTACCGGTTCCGTGGAAGTGACCATCGATGCGGCGTCCGTGAATACCGGCTTTGTCAAACGCGACGATCATCTGCGTTCACCGGATTTTTTGAACGCCAACGAGTTTCCCGAGATTACCTTCAAGTCCACCAAGGCGATGATCAAGAACGATTCTATGGGGACGGTGGAGGGTGATCTCACCATCGCCGGGGTCACCAAGCCGGTGACCCTGAAGGTGACCCGTATGCACTGCGGCATCAATCCCATGGACCCAAAGAAGGAGCAGTACCGCTGCGGTTTCGATGCCGAAACCAGCATCAAGCGTTCCGACTTCGGGGTGAAATTCGCCCTGCCCGCCATCGGTGATGAGATGAATATCGCCTTGGAGGTGGAGGCGGTACGGGATTGATTTGAGGGCGCGAGGGGAGGCGTAGCGCTTCACCCCTCAAGCTTGAGGGGTTACCCAGCGTTGCTCAGCGCCGCATAGTCGGCCAGGCTCAAGGTTTCAGGGCGTCGGCCCGGGTCGACGCCCAGTGCCGTCATTTGTTCCGCCGTCAGCAGCCCTTTGAGGGCGTTGCGCAGGGTCTTGCGCCGTTGCGTGAAGGCACGTGTCACCAATTCGGCGAAACGTTTTTGGTCGTCGACTTTGACCGGCGGTTGGCGATGCGGCGTGAGACGGACTACCGCCGAGTTTACCTTGGGCGCCGGCTTGAAGGCGCCGGGCCCCACATTGAGCAACAATTCCACCGCGCAATGCAGCTGTACCATTATGCTGAGCCGTCCGTAATGTTCTGTGGCCGGCGCGGCGGCCAAGCGTTCCGCCACTTCCTTTTGCACCATAAAGTGCATATCGCCGATGACCGGCAGTTGTCGCAGGAGATGGAAGATCAGCGGGGTGGAGATGTTATAAGGCAGATTGCCCACCACGCGCAGGGATTGACCCGCGGCGAGGGCCTGAAAATCGAATTTCAGCACATCGCCATTGTGCACATGCAGCGTGCCCGCGCCGGCGCAATGTTGTTGCAGCAAGGGGATTACATCCCGGTCCAGTTCGACGGCGTCCAGTTCACCTACCGCAGCCAGCAGGGGCCGTGTCAGGGCGCCCAGGCCTGGACCGATTTCCACCAGGCGATCGCCGGGGCGGGGGTCGATAGCGCGGATGATGCGGTCTATGACGGCGGGATCGTGCAGAAAATTTTGACCGAAGCGCTTGCGCGGACGGTGTGCGGGACCGTTCATGCCACGCCGTCGCGCCGCGCGATGTCGACGGCCAGATTCAACGCCGCCTCCAGGCTGCGACAATCGCCCCGGCCGCTGCCGGCCAGTTCCAAGGCTGTACCGTGGTCCACCGAGGTGCGAATGATGGGCAGCCCCAGGGTGATATTCACCGCATTGCCGAAGCCTTTGTATTTCAGCACCGGCAAACCCTGATCGTGATACATGGCGAGCACGGCGTCGGCGTGATCGAGATATTTGGGAATGAACAGGGTGTCGGCGGGCAGTGGGCCAGTGAGCGCCATGCCTTCGCCACGCAAGCGCTGCAGCAGGGGTTCGATGATTTTCTGTTCTTCGCGCCCGAGATGGCCTCCTTCCCCGGCATGGGGATTGAGGCCGCAGACCAGGATGCGCGGCCGCGCGATGCCGAAGCGCCCTTGCAGATCGTGATGCAGGATGCGTATCACCCCTTCCAGGTGCGGTGTCGTGAGGGCGGCGCTGACGTCCTTGAGCGGCAGATGGGTGGTGGCCAGCGCCACGCGCAGACCTTCGGTGAGCAACATCATCACCACCTGCGGCGTGGCGGTGAGGTCGGCGAGAAATTCAGTGTGTCCGGAGAAGCGGATACCGGCCTCGTTGATGACACCCTTGTGCACCGGTCCCGTGACCATGGCCGCGAAGGCGCCTTCCTGGCAGCCTCGGACGGCGCAGCGCACGCCTTCCAGTACATACTCGGCGTTGACGGGGTCGAGCGTGCCGTCGCGTAGCGGCTTGCGCAGTTTGACGGGCATGACCTTGAGGGTGCCGCGCTCCTGGCGCTGGGGCGCTCGGGCGATATGGCAGTTGTCGAGGATCAGCGGCAGCCCCAGTTTCGCGGCGCGCGCCTCCAGCACGGCAGGGTCGGCTATCGCCACTAACTCGGCATCATGGCCGTGCTGGGCGAGCATGATGCACAAATCCGGTCCGATGCCGGCGGGTTCGCCGGGGGTGATGGCAATGCGCGGTACGGTGGTCAAGGGCATGGGCTTATTCAGCCACCCAAGGCTCAGCGAGTAGTTCCCTTAAAAAAAAGATGCCGCTGTGTCCTGTGTGGCGCAAGTTATTTAACGGGTCCTTTACTGGGTGGCCAGGCGATTTTCGATATAGGCATCATCGCGCAGGCGCGCCAGCCAAGATTGCAGTTCCTCCTCGGTCTTGCGTTGGCGGATAGTGTTGCGGGCCTGGCTGCGGACGAAGGTGTCGGTGTTGTCATGGCGGCGCCTTTCCAGCACCTGCACGATGTGCCAGCCGAATCCGGTCTTAAAAGGTTGGCTGATCTCCCCCGTCGCCAGTTTGTTCAACTGTTCCTCGAAGGTCGGGACCATCTCTCCCGGATTGATCCAGCCGAGATCGCCGCCGTTGTCGGCGTTGGCGGTATCGTTGGAGAAGTCGCGGGCCAGTTCTGCGAAATCCGCGCCGTTTTCGATGCGCTGACGCAACTCACGAAGTTTGGCCTGGGCGGCATCATCGCCGGTCAACTCGTCGGTACGGATCAGAATATGGCGGGCATGGGTCTGGGTGACGATGTGGCGTTCTTCGTTGCGCTGATCTATGAGTTTAATGATATGAAAACCGCTGGGGCTGCGGATGAGGCCGCTGACATCACCGGTCTTCATTTGCGAAACCGGGTCCACGAACAGGGTGGGCAACTCCCCGAGCTTGCGCCAGCCCAAGTCGCCGCCCTGCAGTGCCTGTTGGCCGTCCGAGACGGCGATGGCGGTCTCCTGAAAATTGGCGCCGGAGCGAAGTCGTGTCAGGACATCCTCGGCACGCTGACGCGCCGCCTGGATGCGCTCGGCGGAGGCCGCATCGGGGACGGAGATGAGGATATGGCCAAGATGATATTCGGCGCCGGTGTTGCCTTGGGCGCGCTGCGCGGCGAGGAAATTATCGATTTCTTGCTCGGTGACCTGGATCCGGTCATTGACCTGCCGTTGCTGGACACGGCTGATGAGTATTTCCCGGCGGATGTCTTCGCGGAAGGTGGCGAAGTCGTAGCCTTCCTTTTCCAACACGGCACGGAACTCGGAAAGCGAAAGCTTATTGTCTTCCGCGATGCGCTCGATGGTGTGGTTGAGGGTGTCATCATCCACCCGGATACCATTGTGATCGGCAAGTTGTAATTGCAGGCTGGCAAGGATCATACGGTCCAATACCTGTTTTTCCAGCACCGCATCCGGGGGGAGCGGCGAGGGCCGGTTCTTGAGCTGATCCTTGACGGCGCGCAGCCGGTTGTCCAGTTCCGTACGGGTGATGACATCGTCGTTAACCACCGCGACGATGCTTTCCACGGTTTCACGCTGGGCCGGCGCGGCGCCAGCTGTCGTTGCGCTCAGGGACAAGACCATCATGAGCCAGCATAGGCAAAGGGAGCGGAGCAAAAGCTGCAAATTCATATCCTCATCGGGTGGTGATTGAGACTGACGGCGGTGGTGTGAGTTCCACCTAAGGGCCCGGTTTTTAGCGGCTCACGACACTAGTAGCCCGGCCGGTAGCCTAGGATACCACGTTCCAGAACCTCTTCGGCGGACTGGCCGATATTCGCCAGGCCCTTCAACTCCAGTTGCAGATAGAGGGAGTGGTTGTTGTCGCCGGAGGAGTTACTCACATAGTAGCGGTGGGTGACTCGAAATATCCAACAGCAACTTTCATATTGGATGCCTGCCAGGGTCTCCAAGGTGCGATGGTCGCGCTGGGAATAGTTCCAGCGCCCCAGCAGTTGCCAGCGGCGATCGAGCAGCCACAGGAAGGAGAGGTCGGTTTGAGCCAGTTGATCGCGGCGGAAGCGATAACCGGCGTTGAATAAGTGCCGGTCGTCCTGGCGGTAACGGAATAGGTAGGAACCTTCATCCACCTTGTGGAGGTCGGGGTTCCACTGCAGATCCAGGTTGGTGGACCAGCTCTTGCTGAGGTGGGAGCTGGCCTCGGCGACGATATCGGAGGTGTGCTGGGTCTGCGGCGGACCCCCCAGCGTGACCCGGCGGTCTTCCATATAAAATATTTCCCCGATGGAGGCGCTCAGCCACTCTCTGCCGCTCTCCTGGTCGATGAGGCGGCTGGTGACTGAGACGCTGAGTTGGTCAGCATCGCCGAGGCGGTCGGCGCCGCTGAAGCGGTTTTCCCGGAAAAGTTGGGCGAAACTGAAGTCGAAAGCGCTGGTGTCAAATAAGGGGAGACTGGATTGATCCCGATAGGGGACCCGCAAGTAATAGAGCCGAGGTTCCAGGGTATGTAGGAAGGGGCGTTCGCCGAGGGTGGTCTCCCGTTCCAAAAACAAACCGCTGTCTAGGCTGTATAGGGGGGTGGTGCGGGTGGGGTCCGCCGTCGTTCCCACCGCCTGACCATCCAACTGATATTGAATGTAGTTGACGCTGACTTTGGGGGTCAAGAAGTAGCCTTGAGATTCAAGGGGCCATGCCACGGAAGGGGTGACATTGAGGCGCTTGCCGGTCAGGCTGTCTTTCCGTTCGAAGTGCACATATTCCCCATCGAAGCGATAGGCCGCCCCAGAGGGATGGGGTGGCGCGGCGGTGGTAAACAGCAATTGCGGCAGGCGTTGATAAGGACGGGAGCTGGATGGCAACGTGGGGTCCAGGGTCTGGTAGCCCTGCAGCCGGGCGAGGAAGCTGGTGTAGCCGCCGCTGTAGGCGAGGTCCAGGCGCCGTTCCACCTGGGTGGTGCTGGCGGCGGTGAGGCTGTTGCCCAATTCTTCGAGATAGCTGTTGTCGGAGACATAATTGGCGATCAGGGTGCTGCTCCAGCGCGGGCTGATTTGGGTCCTATTTTGATACTCCAGGGTGCCGCGATCATTACCAAACTTGCGGTCGTTGGGCAGATATTCGGCTTGGACCTCGCCCTTGCTGGATTCACTGAGATAGCGGAATTCTCCTTTGGTTAGCAGGCCGCGGTGCCCTAATAAGCGTGGCGTGATGGTGGCATCGCGGTTGGGCGCGATGTTCCAGTAAACCGGTACGCCGATATCGAGACCGGTGGAATTGGAGTAACCCACCGTCGGCGGCAGAACGCCGGATTTGCGTGCGTCATTGAGTGGGAAATTGATGTAGGGCAAATAAAAGAACGGCACGTTCTTAAAGCGCAGGGTGACGTTATAGGCCTCACCCACCGCCTCGGCATGGTCAAGGGTGACGGTGCGGGCCCGCAGTTCCCAATCCACCTGGTTGGGATCGCAGGTGGTGTAAGTGGCATGGTTCAAGCGAGTGAGGTCGGCGCTTTCGTGGTTGATGGTGGCGGCTCGGCCATTGGCATGGCGTTGCAGGTACTCATAGCGTGCGTCGTCTATCTCGCCGGTGCCGGAAAGATACTACGGACTGCATACCGCTGGGCTGACCTTCGCAGGCTCGCTGAGCTTCGGGAAACCATTACGCCCGCACCGGATTCGGTGTACCTTCATGCACCGTTTGAAGATTGGGATGCGCGC
>CAZOTG010000056.1:0-10204 GCA_964582585.1 uncultured Chromatiaceae bacterium
CCATGATGGTAACCACCGGCGCGCGCGGCTCCTCGTTACCGCTCACCTGGGTGGTCTGGGCCAAGGCCTCTTCTTCCAGGGCGTTTTCCTGCAGGGGCTTGGGTATATGGCCCATCTCCTCCACCACCAGGGTGGCGGTGGCCTGATCCAGCGCCTGATTGATGGTCACCATGCTGCCCAACTTCATCATGAACTTGATCAAGTCGACGGCCTTCACCGACATCTTCTGCGCCAACTCCGACACGGTAATGGTCTCGGGGATACTCACCTCGCGCACCACGGGCGCGGTGGGCCTTTCAAAACCATGCTTGGCGGAACCGCTGACCGACACGTCCTTGCTGCGCGCCGCTTTGGTCTTCTTGCGTTTACCCACCTTCTCCGAAGCCAGGTGCAATTCCTGGCGGCCGTACTTGCTGGAACGCTCATCGCGATCCTTGTCCTTGCCGTGGCGTTTCTTCTCTTTCTTTTCCGGGACCGGAGCGGGGGCGACCGGCGCGGCCGTCTCCGGCTTGGCCGCTTCCGCGACGCTCAAACGCACCTCTTCCTCGGCGCGCCGCCGCGCCTCCTCTTCCTCGGCCTGGCGGCGGCGCTCTTCCTCGAGACGCGCCTCCTCGGCGACGCGGCGTTGCTCTTCCTCGGCGCGGCGGCGCGTCTCTTCCTGCAAGCGTGCCTGTTCCTCGGCCTCTTGGCGGGCGCGCTCCGCCATCTGGGTCTCGAGACGGGCGACTTCGTCGGCGTTGGCGACGCTGCGCTTAACGTAGGTGCGACGGCGACGCACCTCAACGTTGACCGTCTTGCTTTTGCCCTGGGGGCCGGATAGCTTGAGTTCGCTGACGGTACGGCGCTTGAGGGTGACCTTCTTCGGTTCGGCGATGGCCGGGGCCTCGCTCGACCCGTGGGTCCGTCGCAGGTATTTGAGAAGTTCGACTTTTTCCTTGTCGCTGATAGCCTGATCCGCGGATTTGATGTCAGACCCCGCCTCTTCCAACTGGGACAACAATCGGTCCACGGGTATCCCCACCACTTCAGCGAACTGCTTAACCGTCACATCCGACATACAGAGTTTCTCGCTTTGTTACGCCTGTTGCTCCGCGAACCAGGGTTCGCGCGCCGTCATGATCAACTCACTGGCAAGCTGTTCATCCATACCTTCCAATACTTCCATCAACTCGTCCACCGACTGCTCGGCCAGATCCTCGCGGGTTATCACGCCGTGCTCCGCCAGACGATGCGCCAAGGCGCGATCCATGCCCTTCAGCTCCAACAGATCCTCGGCCGGTTCCGCCTGGGTCTCTTCCTGGGCGATGGCACGGGTCAACAACACGTCACGGGCACGGCGCCGCAGTTCCTCGACGATCTCTTCGTCGAATTCCTCGATGGCTACCAACTCCGACACCGGCACGTAGGCGATCTCTTCGATGCTGGAGAAACCCTCCTGCACCAGAATATTTCCCACCTCTTCATCCACGTCCAACTGTTCCATGAAGCTGGCCTTGAGGGCCTCGGTCTCCGTTTCGCTCTTGGCCTCGGCCTGGCTCTCGCTCATGACGTTGAGTTCCCAGCCGCTCAACTGGCTGGCCAGCCGCACGTTCTGACCGCCGCGGCCGATGGCCTGCGACAGACCTTCCTCCGCCACGGCGATGTCCATGCTGTGGGTGTCTTCATCCACCACGATGGACTTTACTTCCGCCGGCGACATGGCATTGATCACGAACTGGGCGGGATTGTCATCCCATAAAATGATGTCGATACGCTCGCCGGCCAGTTCGTTGGACACTGCCTGCACCCGGGAGCCGCGCATGCCGACGCAGGCGCCGATGGGATCGATGCGCGGGTCGTTGGTCTTGACCGCGATCTTGGCGCGGGACCCCGGATCACGCGCGGCTGCGACGATCTCGATCAGGCCCTCGCCCGCCTCGGGCACCTCCAGCTTGAACAGGGCGATCAGCAATGCCGGCGAGGTGCGTGAAACGAACAACTGCGGACCCCGCGCCTCGGAGCGCACATCCCGCAGATAACCGCGCAGGCGATCGCCGCTGCGCACGTTCTCGCGGGGAATCATGTCCTCGCGGCTGATCAGGGCCTCGGCATTGGCGCCGAGATCGAGGATGACGCTGCCGCGCTCCACGCGCTTCACCACTCCCGTCACCAACTCGCCGATGCGATCCTTATAGGCATCCACCACCTGGGCGCGCTCCGCCTCCCGCACCTTCTGCACGATGACCTGCTTGGCGGTCTGGGCGGCGATACGCCCGAAGGCGACCGATTCCTGCGGTTCTTCGATATAACTGCCCACCTCGAGCTGAGGATTTTTAGTAACCGCCTCAGCGAGGAGGATCTGTCGGTCGGGAAATTCCAGCGGCTCTTCATCGGCGATGACCTCCCAGCGTCGGAATGTCGCATAATCGCCGTTATCGCGGTTGATGCTCACCCGCACGTCGACATCGCCTTCATAGCGCTTCTTGCTGGCGGTCGCCAACGCGGCCTCCAGCGCCTCGAAAATGATGTCCTTATCGACACCCTTTTCGTTGGACACCGCATCTACCACCAATAGAATTTCTTTACTCATGGCTCATGCCTCTACTTGATCCTAAATCCCGTCGGCGGCCTTTGCTCTAATACTCTTAAAGAACCAGCCGTTCACCTCGCCCCCGTTAAAGCTCCGGCACCAACCGCGCTTGTACAACATGGTGTAACGGTATTTCCACTTCGCCCTCTTCCTGGGCCACTACAACCAGGTTATCACGCAAGCCGCGCAAAACTCCGGAAAAGTTGCGCTGCCCCTCAAGCGGAGGGCTAACCCGCAACCTCACCCGTCTTCCCGCAAATCGCCGAAAATGCTCCGCCGTGAACAATGGGCGATCCAGGCCCGGCGAAGACACCTCCAACACATATTGACCGCGGATGGGATCGTCCACATCCAGCACGCCGCTAATCTGATGGCTTACCCGCTCGCAATCATCCACGGTTACGCCGTCCGGCGTATCGATATAGACCCGCAGCAACGACCGCCGTCCCTGGGGCAGGTATTCTACCCCTACAAACTCATAGCCGAGTCCCTGTACCGCCGTCTGGATCGGCCTTTGCACATTTTCCGGCGCCTGACGTCCCACAACCGTCCACCCCGCTACATCCTCAAACAAAAAATGGGCCGACGGCCCACTTCCTGCGTTACATGCAAAATCATGCGGATGATCCAGCGACCCCGGCGTACGCCGAAGGGGACATCCTCCAGGCACGACGCCTGTTTAGAGGCCGTTTATCCCCCGCAGGGGCCTTAACAGGACCGCTAACAAAAAGCCCCGAATCCGGGGCTTTTTGTCGTTATCCTGGTAGCGGGGGCAGGATTTGAACCTGCGACCTTCGGGTTATGAGCCCGACGAGCTGCCAGACTGCTCCACCCCGCAACTGAACTATGGATGATAACAAACCAGGCCAATACCTTTCAAGCTAAACAAGGCCCTAGGGCACACCAGTAAGCAAAATGACGAAGGCGACGGCGTAATCCTGTTCGTCCGCCAAGCTGAGATGGCTTTCCGCGACCCCATGTTCCTGCAGCAAGGCCGCCATCCGGCCGTTGTAAGTCAAACCCGGTCTCCCGGCTTCATTATGGACCACGGCGATGTCGGCGAGTTTCACGCCCCCGCGAAATCCCGTACCCAAGGCCTTCACGGCGGCCTCCTTGGCGGCGAAGCGTTTGGCGAGGAAATGGGCGGGACGTTTGTCACCGATGTACTCTTCCAGTTCGGCGACGCTGAGAATGCGGCGGGCGAAGGCTTCACCAAAGCGCTCCAGGCTTCCACGTATGCGGGCCACCTGCACGATGTCGGTGCCTATACCGAAGATCATCCGCCGCCCCGCGCCGTTGTCATCAGGCGTTTCATCTCCCGCACCGCCGACTCCATGCCGGTAAAGACCGCTTGCGCCACGATGGCATGCCCGATATTGAGTTCCCGGATGGTCGCCAGGGAGGCAATGGGCATGACATTGTCATAGTTGAGGCCATGCCCGGCATTCACCTGTAAACCCGCTGCCCGGCCATGGTCCGCCGCGCGGATCACCCTCTGCAATTCTTCCGCCCGGGCTTCGGGGTCGGCGGCGTCGGCATAATGGCCGGTATGGATCTCGATAACCGGCGCACCGCAGCGGACAGCGGCGTCGATCTGGGTCGGATCGGCGTCGATAAACAGGGACACGCGGCAACCCGCGGCGGCCAGCCGCCGGCAGGCCGCCGCGATCTTCGTCTCCTGCCCTGCCACATCCAAGCCCCCTTCGGTGGTCAATTCCTCGCGTCGCTCCGGCACCAGGCAGCAATCCTGGGGACGATAGCGCTCCGCGATACGGACCATCTCCTCGGTCACCGCCATCTCGAGATTCATTCGGGTTTGAATAACTTCTTTTAGCCGCGCCACATCCCCCTCCTGAATATGACGACGGTCCTCGCGCAGATGCAGGGTGATGGCATCCGCCCCTGCTTCCTCCGCGGTCATGGCGGCCTGGACCGGGTCGGGATAAGGCGTGTGGCGCGCCTGACGCAGCGTCGCCACATGGTCGATGTTGACACCCAGTAAGATGGGATTGCTGCCGTTCATGGCGTGTCCTTCTTAAAGACCGGGATCGGGGATCGAGGAGCGGGGATTGATAAGATCAACCTCTTGCTCGATCTCCGCTCCTCGATCCTTTTTCTGCCCCGATCCCTGCTTTTCGATCCTGAACAGCCGTCGGCTGGCCAAGGGCCGTTCACCCAATTGTGCAGCCAGGGCGGCGCGGGTCAAGCGCTTGACCTCGCGCAGGCTTTCGCCGTCCTCCAGGGAGCCATGGGCCAGATCCAAAAGACTTCGGCCGTGTATCGTCAATCTATTCGGCATCATCTCCGCGCCGTCGCCTAAACGTACCGGCCCTTGCATGGGATGATAGACATACATCTGCTGCGCCTCGATAGGCCGTCCCTCATCGGCGTCATGCTCCAACACTAAACCATATCCAATTTCTTCCAGGAGTTGCTTCTCGAAGAGGCGCAGGTTACGTTCCAATTTGAGCGAGGAAGCGGCGGCGTTCTCCGACATTTGCCCTATCTCCCCCAGGATGTGCACGGTGCGGTGGTATATGGCATACAAATCGGGGTGGGGATCGAAGCGATGCAGGAGCCGCATCAGCAACTCATTGACATAAAAACCTCCCATCAGTGCCTGCCCCGTCAGCCAGGGCACGGCACCGTCGGGCTCACCGCCGGTCAAGCCGGGCAGTTCGCCGCTGCCGCTCCATGACAACAGTAAAGGACGAAACGGCTGCAGGACGCCGTGGAGGCGAGATTTCGGTTGACGGGCGCCGCGGGCTATCACCCCTACCCGCCCGAATTGCGGCGTGAACAGTTCCACCAGCAGACTGCTGTCCCGATAGGCACGGCGATGCAGTACATAGCCGGACTGCAGCAACACACGGGCACGATTCGCGTTCATAGCTTTAATTTTCGAATCCGGAAACGGGCTCTACTCTTCTTTATCATCATAGCCCAACTGACGCAATAAACGCTCATCGTCGGACCACGATTTCTTCACGCGCACCCAGGTCTTCAAAAAGACCTTAGCGCCGAAGGCCTGCTCCATGGCGATGCGCGCGCGCCGGCCGATCTCTTTCAGCGCGGCGCCGCCCTTGCCGATCACGATCGCCTTTTGACTCTCTTTCTCCACCCAGATCGCGGCATGAATATGCAGCACGTCGTTCTGCTCGGCGAACTGCTCGATTTGAACGCTTATCGCGTAGGGCAATTCCTCGCCGAGGCGGCGCATGAGTTGTTCCCTTACCAATTCGGCGGCGAGAAACCGTTCACTGCGGTCCGTGACCTGATCCGCGGGGAAAAGTGCTACGCCCTGCGGCAACAGTGCCAATACCGCGGCCTCGAGGCGGTCCACGTTGTCGCCAGCACGCGCCGACAAGGGGACTATCGCCGCGAATTCCCGCTTCTTCTCCATCTCCTGGAGGAACGGCAGCAAGGCGCTCTTGTCTTGCAACTTATCCACCTTATTGACCGCCAGGATCACCGGCGCCACGTTCTTATCCAGGCCCGCCAACACGTCCTGATCTCCCTCCGTCCATCGCAAGGCTTCGATGACCCACACCACCGCATCCACGTCGCTCAAGGCCGATCTGGCGGTGCGGTTCATATAGCGATTGATGGCGCTCTTGGCGCCGCGGTGCAGACCGGGGGTATCCACATAGATAATTTGCCCCTCAGACAAGGTCTTAATGCCCAGAATCTTGTGGCGTGTGGTCTGGGGGCGCGGTGAGGTAATCGCGATCTTTTGTCCGACGATGCGGTTGAGCAGAGTGGACTTGCCCACATTAGGGCGACCGACGATGGCCGCAAAGCCGCAACGAAAGTCGGCGGATTCAGTCTCCTTACTGGATTTCATTCACCCTCTTCCGCAGCGGCCCCCAGCGCAGCCAGGGCCTTGCGCGCCGCCTCCTGTTCAGCCATGCGTCGGCTGCCGGCGCTGCCTTGCGTACTGATACCGGCATCACTAATCACGCATTCCAGCTGAAACACCTGATTGTGGGCATCACCCTGGGCGGACAGCACCCGGTATTCGGGCAAACCCATGCCGCGGCCCTGCAACAATTCCTGGAGGCGGGTCTTGGGGTCCTTGAAACCCTGTTCCAAGGTCAAAGAGGCCAGTAAGTCCCGATAAACCCCCTCGATCAATTTCCGCGCCGCATCAAAGCCGCCGTCGAGGTACACCGCGCCGATCACCGCCTCCAGGCTGCCGGCCAGGATCGAGTCACGGCGAAAACCGCCGCTCTTGCGTTCGCCCGGCCCCAAGCGCAGGTACTCACCGAACCGGAGCTGCCGCGCCAAAACCGCCAGCGTGGCCCCCTTCACCAGGTGGGCGCGCAATCGGCTTAATTGCCCTTCATCGGCCTTGGCAAAACGTTCAAATAGATGATGGGCGATGACGAAGTTCAACACGCCGTCACCGAGAAACTCCAATCGTTCGTTATTGTTCTTGCTGAAACTGCGATGGGTGAGCGCCGTCTCCAACCCAGCCTGCCGCGCAAACTGGTAACCCAGCAGCTCCTGCAAACTATCCAGCGAAGGGCTCAAGGCCCCCCCAGCTCAACGCGATTATCGGGAAATTTCGCCACCAAATCCAGGTTGAAGAACAGCGCCACCCTCGCCTCATACGAGACATCGATCACCGTCTTCTTTCCTTCCTTGCTGATGGTGATATCTTCCTTTTTGACGTGAGTTACATCGTTGACCGAGAAGCGCCTCAACAGGCGATCCTCGAGTTCCCTCGGCGGCATCTGCAATAGTTCATCCTTGGGCTCCTGCGCGAGAGAGTTCAACGAAGACTGTACCTTGAAATGTTCCAAATACAATGGCATCACCTTGATCACCACGATGGCGCCGAAGGCGATGACGACCAACAAGATCAACATGCCCAGGTAGGTCATACCGCACTGACCGTTTCTCATTATCACTTTATTCATGGGTTTCCTCCCACCGCTAGGTCAATGAATCATTTCCCCGATACGATTCCAGGTAATTCCGCCGTTCGATATGTTCCAATTCATCCAGATCATGAATGCCTTACCCACCAGATTTCTCTCCGGCACGAACCCCCAAGCACGACTGTCGTTGCTGTTATCCCGGTTATCTCCCATCACGAAATAACTGCCTTGCGGTACCGTCCATTCACCTTGTTCGAGCCTCCCGAAAAATCCGGGATGGATGACCACATCATGTTCCCTGCCATCCAGCGACTCCACGTCCAACTGGCTCGGCAAGGGAATCCCAGTACCAAATTCAGTATAGGGGCCAACGATCCGCTGCTCGGCCTCGACGCCGTTAATAAATACGGTCTTGTCATGATAGGCGATATGATCGCCGGGCAAACCGATCACTCGCTTTATATAATCCGTCGATGGATCATCCGGGTAGCGAAATACCATCACGTCACCCCGCTTGGGTTCGCCGATATCCACAATCTTAGTATTCAATATCGGCAAACGAATCCCGTAGCTGAACTTATTCACCAGAATAAAATCGCCTGTCCACAGGGTGGGGATCATGGAGCCGGACGGGATACGGAACGGCTCCACCAGGAACGAACGCAGCAGAAACACCACCAGGATGACCGGGAAAAAGGACCGCGCATATTCCACCAACAACGGCTCTTTACCCAGTCTTGTGCGCACCTCCTCCTCCAAGCTGCCACCGGCTGCCGCGGTGGCGGCCGCCACCGCTTCACGCCGGCGAGGCGCCCACAGTCGCGCATCCAAGGCCCAAATCACACCGCATACGACCAGGGCGACCACCATGACGGTTGCGAAATCGAAATCCATTATTTCTTCCCTACTTTTAGGATTGCCATAAACGCCTCTTGAGGTATCTCCACTGAACCGAGTTGTTTCATACGTTTCTTCCCGGCCTTCTGCTTCTCCAGCAATTTGCGCTTGCGGGTGATATCCCCGCCATAACACTTTGCCGTCACGTTCTTGCGCAGGGCCTTCACCGTCTCGCGGGCGATGATCTTGGAACCGATCGCCGCCTGAATGGCCACATCGTACATTTGCCGCGGGATGACTTCCCGCAATTTCTCCGTCAATTCCCTGCCGCGCTGGGCGCTGATGGAACGATGCACGATAATTGACAGCGCGTCCACCCGGTCGTTGTTAATCAACACGTCGAGCTTGACCAGCTCCGCCGCCTGAAACCGGGCGAAGGCGTAATCCATGGAGGCATAGCCCCTGCTCACAGATTTGAGGCGGTCGAAGAAATCCAACACGACTTCCGCCATGGGCAACTCATAGCTCAGCGCCACCTGGTTACCGTGGAACTGCATCTTCTGCTGCACGCCGCGCCGTTCTTCACACAGGGTGATGACCGCGCCCAGATGGACCTGCGGGACCAGGATATTGGTGGTAATGATCGGCTCCCGCATCTCCTCGATATCCCCCGGCGGGGGCAGCTTGGCGGGATTGTCCACATGCAGCACCTCGCCCTGCCGGGTTAGCACTTCATACACCACCGTGGGTGCGGTGATAATCAGGTCGAGATCATATTCGCGTTCCAACCGCTCCTGAATGATTTCCATGTGCAGCATGCCGAGAAAACCGCAGCGAAAACCGAAACCCAGGGCCTGGGAAACCTCCGGCTCATAAAACAGCGAGGAATCGTTGAGGCGCAATTTCGCCAAGGCATCGCGCAGGTCCTCGTAAGCCTCGGCGCTGACCGGGAACAGGCCCGCAAACACCTGGGGCTGAACCTTCTTGAAGCCCGCCAAAGGCGCCGCGGCGGGATGGCCGGTGTGGGTAAGGGTATCGCCCACCGGGGCACCGTCCACCTCCTTGATACCGGCGATGACGTACCCCACCTCGCCCGCCTTAAGGCATTCTCTATTCACCTTCTTCGGTGTAAATATTCCCACCTTGTCCGCATAATAATGTCGCTGGGTGGACATCACCGTGATCCTGTCCTTGGCCTTGAGAGTGCCGTGCATCACCCGCACCAGTGACACCACGCCCAGGTAATTGTCAAACCAGGAATCGACGATCAGCGCCTGTAAAGGCGCGGTGGCGTCGCCCTTGGGCGGCGGGATGCGTTTGACGAGTTCCTCCAGCAAATCCTCTACGCCCTCTCCGGTCTTGGCGCTGACCCGTACGGCATTGTCGGCCTCGATGCCGATGATGTCCTCGATCTCTCCGATTACCCGGTCGGGATCGGCGGTGGGAAGATCGATCTTGTTCAATACCGGCACCACCTCGAGCCCCTGCTCCATGGCGGTGTAGCAATTGGCCAGGGTCTGGGCCTCCACGCCCTGCGAGGCGTCGACTACCAATAATGCCCCTTCACAGGCGGCGAGGGAACGCGACACCTCATAGGAAAAATCCACGTGACCTGGCGTATCGATGAAGTTGAGGAAATAGTCATGTCCATCCTTAGCCCGGTAGCGCAAGGACACGCATTGAGCCTTGATGGTGATGCCCCGCTCCCGCTCCAAGTCCATGGAGTCCAGCACCTGCTCCGCCATCTCGCGGGTGCTCAGGCCGCCACAAATCTGAATGAGACGGTCGGCGAGCGTGGATTTACCGTGGTCGATGTGGGCGATTATGGAGAAATTGCGTATGTACTTCATCGATCAGAAACCGGAAAAACCCGGACACCTCGGCACTTAAAGCTCGCCAGTGTACCGGATTTTCC
>CAZOTG010000057.1:0-10196 GCA_964582585.1 uncultured Chromatiaceae bacterium
TCGAGGTGGCCCGCGCCAAGGTCCGCCGCGAGCGGATGGGGCACATCGAGCTGGCCTGCCCGGTGAGCCATATCTGGTTCGCCAAGGGAACACCCAGCCGCCTGGGACTGCTGCTTGACCTGTCACCGCGCAACCTGGAGCATGTCCTCTATTTCTCGCAGTATATCATCACCTCGGTGGATGAGACGGCGCGTGAGGAAGCTATCAAAGAGCTGGAAGAGGCGGGTATCCCTACCCACTTCGAGAGTCTGATGTCCGACGACCAGGCGGTGGTGAAGCGCCTGGAGATGATCCCGGTGGAGTGCGTGGTGCGCAACATCGCCGCGGGCAGCATCTGCCGTCGCCTGGGGGTGAAGGAGGGTTTGGACCTCGATCCGCCCACCTTCGAGTTTTTCCTCAAGAATGACGAACTCCACGATCCCATGATCAACGACTACCACATCCGTTCCTTCGGTTGGGCGACCGAGCAGGAGGTGGAGGCCATGAAGGAGCTGACCTTCAAGGTCAACGGGGTCTTGAAGAAGCTGTTCCTCGACGCCGGCATCCTGCTGGTGGACTACAAACTGGAATTCGGCCGCTTCCACGGCCAAGTGGTGCTGGGGGACGAGTTCACCCCCGACGGCTGCCGGCTGTGGGACGCCGAGACCCGGGAGAAACTGGACAAGGACCGCTTCCGCCAGAACCTGGGCGGCGTCATCGAGGCCTACGAAGAAGCGGCGCGGCGCCTGGGGGTCGACCTGGCCTGAGCCGCTGCCGGGGTTGATTCTTCTCCCTCTCCCTCAGGGATTTATGCCCTTGAGGGTAGAGGGTTGGGGTGAGGGGAAAATATCATCGTTTTTATCCACTCATCCTGACGGCTTCGTCCCCCTCGCTGCGCTCTCCCCTAGGGAGAAGGGATGTTGTTAGTCAAGCACAGCGGCGACCCCCGATCCGGGCCAAAAAACCTTACGCGGTAGTTTACTTTCCCCGTGCACAAGCGGCGGGGGGTGATAAAATACCTGCCTTTGCGCATATCCTAGGGAGAATCGAATGCTTCATCTGCGCGGCGGCCCCGCCCTGTCCTCGTTCCGCTTGGATAAACTCCTCGCCGCCGCCCAGGCCCGCGTCCCCGCCGTTGCCGCCATTCACGCCGAATACGTCTATTTCGTGGATGTGGAGCAGCGCCTCAGCGACCAGGAGCGGGCCACCCTGGGACAGCTCCTCAATGAAGCCCCTTCGCTGATCCCGCCCGTGGGCGAACTGCTAGTGGTGGTGCCGCGCCTCGGCACCCAATCCCCCTGGTCGAGCAAGGCCACCGACATCGCCCACAACTGCGGCCTCAGCACCGTACACCGCGTGGAGCGGGGGACGGCCTATTACTTCGCCGGCGCCGACGGCAACTTGGTAGAGCAGCATGGCCCGGAACTGGCGGCGTTGATCCATGACCGCATGACCGAGACCGTGCTCACCGCCCTGGACGAGGCGGAGGCCCTGTTCACCGTCACCGACCCCGCTCCCCTCCAGGCCGTCGACCTGCTGGGCGGCGGCGCGGCGGCGCTGGAAGAGGCCGACCGCCGCCTGGGCCTGGCCCTCAGCCAGGACGAGCGGGATTATCTACTGGAGAGCTTCATCCAGCTGGGGCGCAACCCCAGCGACGTGGAGCTGATGATGTTCGCACAGGCCAATTCCGAACACTGCCGCCACAAGATCTTCAATGCCGGCTGGCGCATCGACGGCGAGGCCCAGGACGTGAGCCTGTTCGACATGATCCGCAACACCGTCAGATACTGGCCGGACGGCATCCTCTCCGCCTACCGTGACAACGCTGCGGTGATCGCCGGGCCACGGGCGGAGCGCTTCTATCCCCGGTTCGACAAGGACGGCGAATACGGCCCGGTGCGGGAAGACGGCCATATCCTTATCAAGGTGGAGACCCACAACCACCCCACCGCCATCTCGCCCTTCCCCGGCGCCGCCACCGGCTCCGGCGGCGAGATCCGCGACGAGGGCGCCGTCGGGCGGGGCGCCAAACCCAAGGCCGGGCTGGCGGGCTTCTCCGTGTCCAACCTGCGCATCCCCGGCGGCGAGCAGCCCTGGGAGACCGATCACGGCAAACCGGGGCGCATCGCCTCGGCCCTGGACATCATGCTGGAGGGGCCCATCGGCGCCGCCGCCTTCAACAACGAATTCGGCCGCCCCAACCTGTGCGGTTATTTCCGCACCTACGAGGAGCAGGTCCCCAGCGCCAACGGCACGGAGCTGCGCGGCTACCACAAACCCATCATGATCGCCGGCGGCCTGGGCACCATCCGCCCCACGCACGTGGACAAGGGCGAGCTGCCCCCGGGGGCCCAGCTCATCGTGCTGGGGGGGCCCGCCATGCTCATCGGCCTGGGGGGTGGCGCCGCCTCCTCGGTGGCCAGCGGCGCCAGCGCCGAGGAGCTGGACTTCGCCTCGGTGCAGCGCGGCAACCCGGAGATACAGCGCCGCTGTCAGGAGGTCATTGACCGCTGCTGGCAGCAGGGCGACGCCAACCCCATCCTTTCCATCCACGACGTGGGAGCCGGCGGCCTGTCCAACGCCCTGCCCGAGCTGGTGGACGGCAGCGGCCGCGGGGCGCGCATCGAGCTCCGGGCCATCCCCAACGACGAGCCCGGTATGTCCCCCATGCAGATCTGGAGCAACGAGGCTCAGGAGCGCTACGTGCTGGCGGTGCAGCCAGAGGACCTGGAGCGCTTTCAGGCCCTCTGCGAGCGGGAGCGCTGCCCCTACGCGGTGGTGGGCGAGGTCACGGAAGAACGGCAGCTGGTGGTGGGCGACGGTCATTTCGACAACACCCCGGTGGACATGCCCATGTCGCTGCTGCTGGGCAAACCGCCCAAGCTGTTCCGCGACGTGCATCGCAGCAGCCATCCCAAGCCCGAGTTCAATACCCAGGGCCTGGACCTCCACGAGGCGGCGCTGCGGGTACTGCGCCTGCCGGCGGTGGCGGACAAGAGCTTCCTCATCACCATCGGCGACCGCAGCGTCACCGGCCTGGTGGCCCGCGACCAGATGGTGGGGCCCTGGCAGGTGCCGGTGGCGGACTGCGCCGTGACCATGAGCTGTTATCACGAATACGGCGGTGAAGCCATGGCCATGGGCGAGCGCACCCCGGTGGCCTTATTGCATCACGCCGCCGCCGCGCGCATGGCGGTGGGCGAGGCGGTGACCAACATCGCCGCGGCGCACATTGACTACATCGGCGACATCAAACTCTCCGCCAACTGGATGGCCGCCTGCGGCCACCCCGGCGAAGACGCCGGCCTGTTCGATGCGGTGAAGGCGGTAGGCATGGAGCTGTGCCCGGCCCTGGACCTGGCCATCCCGGTGGGCAAGGACTCCCTGTCCATGAAGACCGTGTGGCAGCAGAACGGCGAGCGCCGCGAAATGGCCGCGCCCCTATCCCTGATTGTCAGCGCCTTCTCCCCGGTGATGGATGCCCGCAAGACCCTCACCCCCCAGTTGCGCACCGACTGCGGCGACACCGACCTGATCCTCATCGACCTGGGCAAAGGCCGCAACCGCCTGGGAGGCTCCGCCCTGACCCAGGTCTATAAACAATTGGGCCATCACCCCGCCGACCTGGACGATCCCAACGCCCTCAAGGAATTCTTCCACGTCATCCAGTCCCTCAACGAGGACGGCCTGCTGCTCGCCTATCACGACCGCTCCGACGGCGGCCTGTTCGCCGTCCTGTGCGAGATGGCCTTCGCCGGTCATGTGGGCGTGACCGTGGCCCTGGACGACCTGGGCGCGGACCCGGCGGCGGCCCTGTTCGCCGAAGAGTTGGGCGCGGTGATCCAGGTGTGCCACTGCGACACCGACGAGGTGCTGGCCGCCCTGCAGGGCGTGGGCCTGGGCAAACACAGTCATGTCATCGGCGAACTCAATGACGAAGACCATGTGATCTTTACCCATCAGCACAAGGAGGTCTTGCGCGAGGCGCGGGTCACTCTGCAGCGTATCTGGTCCGAGACCAGCTACCGCATGCAGGCGCTGCGCGACAACCCGGTGTGCGCCCAGCAGGAATACGACCGCCTCCTCGACAGCGCCGATCCCGGCCTCAACCCGGTGCTGCCCTACGAGCCCGACGAAGACATCGCCGCGCCGTTCATCGCCGAAGGCGTGCGGCCCCGCGTCGCCGTGTTGCGCGAACAGGGGGTCAACGGCCAGACCGAGATGGCGGCGGCCTTCGACCGTGCCGGCTTCGCCGCCGTGGACGTGCACATGAGCGACATTCTCGAAGGCCGCATGGACCTCGACGACTTTCAGGGCCTGGTGGCCTGCGGCGGCTTCTCCTACGGCGACGTGCTGGGCGCCGGCGGTGGCTGGGCCAAGTCCATCCTGTTCAATGCCCAAGCCCCTTCTGGGGGCATAAATCCCCGCGCCCGAGACCAGTTCGCCGCCTTCTTCCAGCGCGCGGACAGCTTCGCCCTCGGGGTGTGCAACGGCTGCCAGATGTTCTCCCACCTGCGCGAACTGATCCCCGGCGCCGAGCTCTGGCCGAGTTTCGTGCGCAACACCTCGGAGCAGTTCGAGGCCCGCTTCTCCCTGGTGGAAGTGGTGGAGTCGCCCTCGATCTTTTTGAAGGGCATGGCCGGCGCCCGCCTGCCCATCGCCGTGGCCCACGGCGAAGGCCGCGCCGAATTCGGAGACAGTCACAATCCCCATCAAGTGCTTGCCGCCGGCACGGTGTCACTGCGTTTCGTGGACAACCGCGGCGCCCCCACCGAACACTATCCCTATAACCCCAACGGCTCGCCCTTGGGCATCACCGGCCTCACCACCACCGACGGCCGCGTCACCATCATGATGCCCCACCCGGAACGGGTATTCCGCACCGTGCAGAACAGTTGGCACCCCATCGAGTGGGGCGAAGACGGCCCATGGCTGCGGATGTTTCGTAATGCGCGGCAGTGGGTGGGCTCCGACAAGGTGGCTGAGAACCGGCGCTCTAAGGTGGAAGCCGCGGCGGATGCGGGTAGCTATCAGATGCCAGAGATCCATTAGGGATACCCTTCAAATGAGGGTGAGATGGATAATTCGAGTCTGACCCTATTTCTGTTTGTATTTCTGTTTTTTAGATTTCGAAGGAGTAGATAACGACCTCCATGAATGCCTTCATTGGCCACGCGCTCTCGGTATTCATGGGATTCTTCGCCATTATGAATCCGATTGCCAACACGCCCGTGTTTCTGGGGCTAACTGCTGAAGACGATCCCGAGACCAGGCGCAAGATTGCCGCCAAGGCCCTGGTTGTGAGCTTCGTGATCATTTTGGTTTTCTCGGCTGCAGGCAAGCTGATCTTCAGCCTCTTCGGCATTACCTTGCCGGCCTTTCGTATCATGGGTGGAATCCTGGTTGCCTTGGTGGGTTACCACATGCTGCAGGGTGGCGAACATTCCTCGATTCAACATCCCAGCGAGGCGGACAAGCAGAAGAGTCTCGAAGCCGAGCTGGAGGTCGCGATCACGCCGCTGGCCATGCCGATACTCGCGGGGCCCGGAACCATCGCCACCGCCATGAACTTCGCATCAACCGGGGGCGTATCGGAATTTATCGTGACTGTCGGGGCGTTTTTCGTGCTGTGTGTCATAAGCTATGCGTTCTTCGTCTCGGGCGAACGCTTCGTCAAATATATCGGAGATAACGGCATCAAGGTCATCACGCGACTGATGGGCCTGATTTTGGCAGTGATCGGTGTGCAAATGCTTATCGACGGCGTCGGCGGCGCCATCGCCGAAATCCAGAAGATGTATTAATTTAGAAAACCCGGGTCAGAGAATTTTTCCTCTAATATTCGATTCGAGGTCAGATTGGACTGCCCCGGTTACTCGGAGGATTCCGCACTGTAAAGCCAGCGAACACCTTTCATCTTAGCAAGTTTGCATATTGGCGCGGCCTCTATTCACCACAGATTCTTCCTGGGGTCATTTCCCGGCGAACCCTGCTGCAGCTTGATGGTCTACAACATCCATGTTTCCCGTAGCGTTACTGCCGAAGCAGCTAACGGCGGGAAATCAGATGCCGCGGTGTCGAGCAATACCGGGGCGAATTGACTGTCAGGATAATATCCTAATAAATATGGAGATTAGCATCATGAAAAGCTCATATCCCGTGATGGCTGTGGCTTTAAGCCTGGCCTTGGGCGCATCCGTGGCAACGCCAGTGCTGGCTGGACAATACGGCGGCAACTGGCACGACAAGAATATGGCTTCCGATAGCAAAGAGATGGGTGAACACCATATGGATGGGACCGTCACCAAGGTCAATCACCATACGGGCTTCATCACGGTAAAGACGGAGGAGGGCTCATTGCGCCTGCACTATCCTCCCAAGAGCCTCAAGGATATCAAGGACGGCAATAAGATCCGGCTTTACCTGGGCTATAGTGAACTATCCAAGAAGATGTAGTGAAGCGAAATGAGGCGGGCCCGGAACCCTCTCCGGGTCCGCCGCAGGGGTCGTGCTCGGGGTGGCGCTCTATCACATGGGAGCCAAAGGGGGCAGATTTATTTGGGCTGGGGCGCCACCACCGCCCGGGAACCGGCTCTGGAAACAAAGACTCGCGCGACACCCCGGCTGCCTGCCCCTGCAAATACTGAATACCGTCGAAACGCCGGCTATAATCGTTGCCATTCACCGCATCAATGCGCGCAACAATGGCGCAGTTCGCTTTGCGCTAAAACGGGATCCGACCATGAAATCATTCGCCGCACTGTACGCCCAGGCCGCCAAACGCAAGGGCGGTACCAAGGTGCTCGAGGCTCTGCTGCCCACCCCCCTGTCAAAGGCCAAGCTGGCTAAGATTTCCGACGACCGCTGGCTGTCGATGATGAGCAAGCGTGTCTTCCAGGCCGGTTTCAACTGGCGGATGGTGGAGAAAAAATGGCCCGATATCGAAGAGGCCTTCGCCGGTTTTCACCCGCAACGCTGGAAGTTCATGTCCGACGATGATCTGGATTGGTTGCTCAGGGATAAGCGCATCATCCGCCACGCCACCAAGATCCTCGCCGTGCGCGACAATGCCACCTTTCTTTGCGACCTGGCCGAGGAGCATGGCAGTGCGGCGCGTTTCTTTGCCGACTGGCCCGCCGAGGACTATGCCGGGCTGTTGTTGCTGCTGAAGAAGCGCGCCGCCCGCCTGGGCGGTAACTCGGGGCAGTACTTCCTGCGCTTCATGGGTAAGGACTCGTTCATCCTCAGCCGCGACGTGGTCGCCGCCCTGCTGCGCGAAGGAGTGGTCAGCACCGAACCCAAATCACAACGCGACCTGAAGCGGGTGCAAGAGGCATTCAACCATTGGCACCAGGAGAGCGGCCGCTCTCTGACCCAGATCAGCAAGGTGCTGGCATATACAGTTGGCGTGTAATTAAACACCAAAAAGTCGGGCTAACGCAGATTTATTTTTCAACTGTTGAATCGGAGTTGATCGCGGTTAATAATTGTTCGATGAAGCTGTACGAGTTGAGTTAATTTCCATTATCAAGATAAGCATGGGGCAATATGGCCAAGATCAAATTAACCTATTTTGATATCGACGGCGGGCGTGCCGAGCCCATACGGCTTGCCCTGTCCTTGGGTGATATTGAATTTGAGGATTGCCGCGTTTCCTTCGCTGAGTTCCAGACGATGCGTGGCGAAACGCCGCTCAGTGCCCTACCGGTGGTGGAGATCGACGGGGTCATGTACACCCAGGGCAACGCTATGTGCCGTTATTTCGGCAAGCTGGCCGGCTTTTTCCCATCCGACCCGTGGCAGGCCTTTCTGTGTGATGAGGTTTTGGAGATCGTGGAAGATGCCACCCTCGCCCTTGGCCGTACCTTCGGGCTGCAGGGTGATGAACTCAAGGCTGCGCGCACTGCCCTGACCGAGGGCATGTATACCCGATGTCTGAAGACCCTGGCTAAGCGGCTGGAGGCCGCGGGGGGAGAGTATTTCGCCGACCGCCGTCTCACCGTGGCCGATCTTAAGGTGTATGTGTGGATCAAGCGCCTGAAGTCGGGTGGGTTGGATCATGTGCCCGTCGATCTGACGGACAGGGTTGCGCCTCGTCTGGTAAGGCACATGGAGCGGGTCGCCGGGGAGCCGGGCGTGGCGGCTTATTACGCCAGTCGTCAAAAGCGGGCGTAGCGTCGTCAGTCGACCGTTTACCCGTGCTGCTTTAAAAGGCGCGCCTTGACGATCTTATAGGCCTGATCCGATAGGATTCCGCCGTCCCGGAGCCTGCGCTGTTCGCGCAGCTCTGATCCCAGTTTTCCTCCTTCGCCGTGGTCCCGGTCAGTGCCCGCCTTGTGGATCGTGCCGGTAAGCACCTCAATGAATTCATCCACGGTGCGTCGTCTGGGCTTGGCGATCAGCAATTCGAACCAGGGGGTACGGCCGTAACGGCTGCAGAAAACGATTCGGTGCTTGGAGCGCTGTACCAGGATCAAGGCGGCTATTACCGCCGCGCAGGCCAATGGCGCCGCAACGGCAAGCCAAGATAACGTGTTGTCCGACAGCCATGCGACCAGGAAGAAGATGGCGGATAGCAGCGCCAAGGCAGCCGTCGTCCATAACGCCGGGCGGTCTATCGCAAAGACGCGCATGGGCATGGGATCCACGTATCTAAGGTCGATCCAGTAATTGACCGGCCGTCTGAAGAGATGCTTGGTATGGACGGAAATGAAGTGTCCGCCAAAGATTGTGAAATGGGCTGCGTAGGCCTTGGCGAAGCTGACTTGCAGGAGTTCGATCAGCTTGGGATCGGCGATGGCCCTCTCGGGCGCGTCCTCATTGCCGTGGTCCGAGTTCGGCAATGGGGGAGAGGTGTCCGCCGTTATACGCAGCGCCTCCAACATTTGTCAGCCTCCATTAACAGATTGTCAGCACATCAGAAATTGTGATCCGGTACGGCGCGAAGTTCGAGATTTCGGGTTTATCGGCCCAATGCGCCTAGCGCCTGCATCGATATAAATATGATAGGCCTTCAGGCGAATCGATTTGTGAACTGGGTAACAGATTCTGATGCGGCCACATCGCTGGGCTGCCGCCATAACGGGAGGAAAAATAGGGTCAGAAAGGATTTTCCGCTAATATTGGCGAAATGCTGTGCGATTTCATGGAAACCACGGCGTGCGCATGGCAGCCCGCTGGCTGTGAACTACCCATAGACTCGCGGGGAAAGGGTGTTTATTCTTCCTATACTACTCGAGAGCGTAGATGATCCGCCAATCGATATGCCAATGCCACGATCGTCAGCGTGGGGTTTACATATCCACATGTCGGGAACACTGAGCTGCCTGCAATATATAAATTTTTTATTCCGTGCACCCGGCAATTCTCGTCCACCACCCCGTATTTGGGATCTTTGTGCATTCGAGTAGTACCCATGTGGTGATAAGCTCCACGCGGGAATACAAGTTCAGAAATACGCTTGGGATCTTCCCACACGTCTGTCTCTTCCGGGGTCGAAATTTTCATCCGCCCGAGATCGCTTTTCCCAATTTCGGCTGCTGCAATTTCCTGTGTGCGCCTGATGCTGCGATAATCAAATTCGGTAAGCCGCCAGTCTAAGCGCATCTTGCGCTGTCCAAGCTCATCGAGCTGATCACTGAGGGTTACACGACTCAGGGGATTCGGTGATTGCTCTGACTGTTGACCCAAATGGAAGGCAACTAATTCATCTGGGTCATCTTTACCATGCAGCATATCACCATAAATCTTACGCATATTTCTGTACATAATTCTAACGTGTTTAGAAAATTTGTCGGGAAGTTCGCCTTTTCGTATAGATGATTTTATGATGTCCCATGAATCCGCCAAGCGTGATTCTGGGGTTGACTCCACACGGAGCCCTATCCAGGTATTCAGTATCCTTTCCTTTTCGAGCACTTCGGGCCGCAAACTCAGACCTGCTCTGATATCCGTGCCATCTATAGATGTCCTTATATAAAAAAGCGTGCTTACATGTTTGGGTATCAATAATGTAGTCGTTGGAGGAAGGCCTATATGTTCCATAAAGAAGCGCCCGACGAGGTCGTTCTGATTGCCGATATCATTGAGCAGCAAGAGTCGCGGATTTTCCAGCCCGCCGGCAGCAATGACAAAGACTCGTGCCGTTACGGAAATCGATTTACCTTCAAGCGTTGTAGCAGTGACCTTGCGAATTATCTGATTAATATTATCCCGAT
>CAZOTG010000058.1:0-10086 GCA_964582585.1 uncultured Chromatiaceae bacterium
CGTCATTCTTGTTAAGTATAGTACGCGCCTCTGTGTTATTTGATCCAGCCGATCTCGCGGGCGGTCTTGGCGCCGACCACCACATCGGCGAGGTCATCCGGCATTTCGGCGTGGTGTTCGGTGATGGGGATGCGGCCCGCCATGATCTCGGCCTTTTTCTGGGGCAGGCGCGGCTGCAGGTCCGGCTGCGCGTAACCGTCCGGGTAGAGAGGCTGGTCGGTGCGCAGGTCGTACTTGTCGGTAGCGCCCAGGGTATGCAGCAGTTCGTGCAGCATCACCATGTTGTTTTGTGCCGCCATCTGCGGCGAGGCAAAGAGCCTGATGACCCCGATCATACCTTTCTCCAGTCCGGTGGAGTGTTCCAGGACGGGATGGGTCGCGGGGTCGTAATACAGGGTGAAGGCCCGTATTTCCGGGGTGGGCCCCGGGTAGTGATCCACGCTGCTGGCCCACAGACGCAGCTTGAGGCTCCACCACATGATCCGGAACATGCCGCCGTTGCGGGGCGGCAGGGGCGGGACTTCCGTCACCGGGGCGGCCAGGGCGATATCCATGGGATCGTCGAGGGTGATGCCATAATGTTGCGCCTGCTGCCGCACCAATTGCTCTATGGGGTCGAACTGCGCCTCGTCGAGCCCGGCAATATACTTCGCTGCCACCTCGCTGCCGTCGGCGTTGACCGGGTACACCACCACGCGCAGGGGATGGTCCCAGCTGGTGGTACGCAGCTTGGTGAGCCAGGTATCGGCGCCCACCACGATCAGGATTACGCTCAAGACGATTATCCTGAAGGTCTTGAAACGGCTGCCGCCGGTTCGGCGCGGCGCCTCGTCCGCCTTTGCCTTGTCGCCGCCGTTTAGCGGCCGGTCGCCCGCGAATTTTTCATAGACAATGCCGCAGCTGGGACATTCCCAGGCATGCGCAGTGTCGCCGGGTTGGCGAACATAGTGGCACTTAGGGCATTCTTTGGGTTGGTCCATTGTTACCATGCACGGTTTGTTTGTCGATCAGGGTGCGTTGGCGCGCCCCCGCAATGCGCGCTACGACACTGGGAGGTAGCGGTAGCTTGGCTGATAAACATAAGCGGTTCGATCGCCATGCGCCCCGATCCGGCGAGACGGTGGTGTTGATCCATGGTCTGTGGATGCCCGCCATGGTCATGGGCCTGCTGGCAAGACGCCTGCGGCGCGCCGGGTGGATCACCGCTGTTTTTCCCTATTCCTCGCGGCATGCCACCACGCGGCAAAACGCCGCCCGGCTCGCCGCATTTCTCGAAACGGTGAATGCGCCGGTGGTGCATTTCGTCGCCCACAGCCTGGGGGGTCTGGTGCTCATCCAGCTGCTGCAGGACGACCCCGGGCAACGGCCGGGACGGGTGGTGCTGTTGGGCACGCCTTACCGGGGGAGTCACGTGGCGCGTTGGCTCAGCCGCCACGGTTGGGGGCGGTGGTTGTGCGGCCTGAGTCTGCGGGGAGCCCTGCTGGGAGACGGGCCGCGTTGGCCGGGGGGCAGGGACTTGGGGGTGATCGCCGGCACCACCCCCTTTGGCGCAGGTCTGATGATCCCGGGCCTGCCGCGGCCCCACGACGGTACGGTGGCGTTGGCGGAGACGGAGGTGCCGGGACAGACCGACAGGCTTACTTTGCCGGTCAGTCATACGGCGTTGCTGTTTTCCGAGGCGGTGGCGCGGCAGGTGGCGGCATTTCTCGGTGAAGGGCGGTTTCTGAGTACCTTTCCGTCCTCTCTCTCAGGGAGCAGGGACGATCATTCGGTGTAATGGTAAACTACGGCAATTTTGAAAGAGCTTCGAGGAGTGCATGGCAGGACATAGTAAATGGGCCAATATCCAGCATCGCAAGGGCGCGCAGGACGCCAAGCGCGGCAAGCTGTTTACCAAGTTGATTCGTGAGATTACCGTGGCCGCCCGCCTGGGCGGCGGCGACGCCGCTTCCAATCCGCGCCTGCGCGCCGCCATCGACAAGGCGCTTACGGCCAATATGACCAAGGACACCATCGAGCGCGCCATCAAGCGCGGCGCCGGCGAACTGGAGGGGCAGAGCTACGAGGAGATCCGCTATGAGGGCTACGCCCCCGGCGGGGTGGCGGTGATGGTCGATTGCATGACCGACAACCGCAACCGCACCGTGAGCGAGGTGCGCCATGCCTTCAACAAGTGCGGCGGCAATCTCGGCACCGACGGTTCGGTGGCCTACCTGTTCACCAATTCCGGCGTCATCAGTTATCCCAAGGGCAGCGATGAAGACCGGATCATGGAGGTGGCCCTGGAGGCCGGGGCCGACGACGTGGTGAGCTATCCGGACGGCTCCGTGGACGTGCTCACCGCGCCGGACAGTTTCATGGACGTGAAGACGGCCATGACTGAAGCGGGTCTGGAACCGGAGAACGCCGAGGTCACCATGCGAGCCGCCACCGATGTGGCCCTGCAGGGCGAGGACGCGGCCAAGATGCTCAAGCTGCTGGAGATGCTGGAGGACCTGGACGACGTCCAGAATGTCTACTCCAACGCGGATATCTCGGAAGAAGAACTCGAAAAGCTCTAGTTTCGAGTTTCGGGTTTAGAGTCTCGAGTTGAAAAGCAGGGGGAATCTAATTCAATGCGCAAATATTTCTTAACTCTAAACTCTAAACTTCAAACTCGAAACTTATGAGAATTTTAGGCATCGATCCCGGCTCGCGCATCACCGGTTACGGGGTGATCGAGATACAGGGACGGCGCACCGTGTACCTGGCCAGCGGTTGCGTGCGGGTGGATGAAGAGACCTTTCCCGAGCGCTTGCGCGGCATCTTCGACGGCATCGGCGAGGTGGTGGCGGAGTACCGGCCCGGCGAGATCGCCATCGAGAAGGTGTTCGTGCAACGCAATGTGGATTCGGCCCTCAAACTGGGCCAGGCGCGGGGCGCGGCGATCTGCGCGGTGATGAACCGGTCCCTTCCCATCGCCGAATATTCCCCGGCGGAGATCAAGAAGGCCCTGGTAGGACGGGGCGCCGCGGACAAGCAGCAGGTACAGCACATGGTGAAGACTTTGTTGCAACTCATTGATTCGCCTCCGGCCGACGCCGCCGATGCCCTGGCCTGCGCCCTGTGCCACAGTCATACCCGACAGACCTTGAACGCCATGCCCGCCACGGTGCGCGGCATGCGCGGGGGGCGCTGGCGATGATCGGACGGCTGCGCGGCACCTTGTTGTGGAAGCAGGCCCCCCACGTGCTGGTGGACGTGCAGGGGGTGGGCTATGAGCTGGAGGTGCCCTTCACCACCTTTTTCAAACTGCCGGCGGTGGGGCAGGAGGTATTGCTGCACACCCACCTCATCGTGCGCGAGGACGCCCATATCCTCTACGGTTTCGCCACCGAGACCGAGCGTGCCCTGTTCCGCGATTTGATCAGGGTCAACGGTGTCGGCGCCAAGATGGCGGCGGCCATCTTGTCGGGGATCGCCGTGGACGACTTCGTGCGCTGCGTGCGCGACAACGACGTGGCGCGGCTGGTGAAGCTGCCGGGGGTGGGCAAGAAGACCGCGGAGCGCCTGGTGATGGAGATGCGTGACCGCTTTGACGCCAAGGCCGCTGTGGCGCCGGTGGTCACGGCGGCGGCGGGGGCGCCGCCGCTGGAATCCAATGCGGTGAACGACGCCATCAGCGCCATGGTGGTCCTGGGCTACAAACCGGCAGAAGCCAGCCGCATGGTGCTGCGGGTCAAGGGCGAGGGTCTGGGTACCGAGGAGATCATCCGCCGCGCCTTGCAAACGGGATCAAAGGCTTGAGGAGGAAAGTTGCAGCTTTCGTTACCTGAGTGCATCATCTCGGCATGATCCACGACGACCGCATTATCTCCGCCGCCGATCGCCCCGAGGACGAGGCCATCGACCGCGCCATCCGGCCCAAGGTCCTGGCGGATTATGTGGGCCAGCCGGCGGTGCGGGAGCAGATGGAGATATTCATCCAGGCCGCCAAGCATCGCGGCGAGGCCCTGGACCATACCCTGATCTTCGGCCCGCCCGGTCTGGGCAAGACCACCCTGGCCCATATCATCGCCAACGAACTGGGGGTGAATCTGCGCCATACCGCCGGGCCGGTGTTGGAGCGGGCCGGCGATCTGGCGGCGATCCTTACCAACCTGGAACCACACGACGTGTTGTTCGTGGACGAGATCCATCGCCTGAGCCCCATGATCGAGGAGATCCTCTATCCCGCCATGGAGGATTATCAGCTGGACATCATGATCGGCGAGGGCCCGGCGGCCCGCTCCATCAAACTGGATCTGCCGCCCTTCACCCTGGTGGGGGCCACCACCCGCGCCGGGCTGCTGACCTCGCCATTGCGCGACCGCTTCGGCATCGTGCAGCGTCTGGAGTTTTACGGCCTGGAGGATTTGATCACCATCGTGCAGCGTTCCGCCGCCATCCTGGACTTGAGCATCGACCGCGAGGGGGCGGCGGAGATCGCCCGCCGCTCGCGGGGCACGCCGCGCATCGCCAACCGCCTCTTGCGCCGGGTGCGGGATTACGCCCAGGTCAAGGCCGACGGCCGCATCAGCGGCGGCGTGGCGGATCGCGCCCTGGACCTGCTGGACGTGGACAACCAGGGGTTCGACGTGATGGACCGCAAGCTGCTGCTCACCCTCATCGAGAAATTCGACGGCGGCCCGGTGGGCATCGACAGCCTCAGCGCCGCCATCGGCGAGGAGCGCGGCACCATCGAGGATGTGCTGGAACCGTTCCTGATCCAGCAGGGGTTTCTGATGCGCACCTCCCGCGGCCGGGTGGCGACCCGCCACGCCTATGCCCATTTCGGCAAGGTGCCGCCGCCGTCCATGGAGCGTGAGGTGATGGCCAGTCTCGGTCTGTTCGAAGACGGTTAGCGCCGTCATCGCGTTCACTGTTTCTTCCGCATAGCGGTGCACATGCATGACGGTATTGTGAAAGCGCCGATCCGCGATTTACGATAGAATATCCCGCCAAGATTCGCCGCCGCGTGCCATTTCACGAAGCGCCGCGATATCACGAAGACCCAACATGCGATGGAATGTGTAATGTTTGTGTGGCCGGTGCGCGTTTATTACGAAGATACGGACAGTGGAGGCGTCGTCTACTACGCCAATTATCTCAAGTTCATGGAGCGCGCCCGCACCGAATGGCTGCGCAGCCTGGGCATGGAGCAGGATGAACTCATCGACCGCGACAAGATTCTGTTCGCGGTGCACTCGGTGGCGGTGGATTATCTGCAGCCGGCGCGCTTCAACGACCTGTTGTGGGTGACGGCCGCCGTCGGGGACCAAGGGCGCGCCAGCATGGTCTTCACGCAAAACATCGTGCGCGCCTGCGCCGATCGCCGCAACGGTTCTGCGGGGCGCGTCAGCGAAGAGGAATATGAGGGCCTCGTCGGCGATAAAACCACTATGTTGTGCAAGGGGCAGGTGAGGATCGCCTGTCTGGATTCCGAAACCATGCGGCCCCGTTCCATTCCTTCCCATCTACATGCGGAGATTTGCCGTGTCGGCTGATTTGTCGGTGATTCAATTGGTGCTGCATGCCAGCTTTCTGGTGCAGTTGGTGATGCTGCTGTTGCTGGGCCTGTCGGTGATGTCATGGTTCGTGATCTTCAACAAGCGCCAGGTGATGAAGGCGGCGCAGGCGGCCGCGCAGCATTTCGAGACGCGCTTCTGGTCGGGCGGCGATCTGTCTCAGCTCTACAAGGAGTTGTCGATGCGGGGCGACCGTGCCCGGGGCATGGAGAGCATCTTCCATGCCGGTTTCAGGGAGTTTGCGCGGCTGCGTCAGCAGAGCGGCGTCGATCCGCGCGAGATGATGAAGGGGGTGCAGCGCGCCATGCGGGTGGCCTTGAACCGCGAGACCGAGACCCTGGAGCATCACCTGCCTTTCCTGGCCACGGTGGGTTCCACCAGCCCCTATGTGGGCCTGTTCGGTACGGTGTGGGGCATCATGAATTCCTTTCACGCCTTGGGCAACGTCAATCAGGCCACCCTGGCCATGGTGGCGCCGGGGATATCCGAGGCCCTGATCGCTACCGCCATGGGCCTGTTCGCCGCCATCCCGGCGGTGATCGCCTATAACCGTTATTCCACCGAGACGGACCGTCTGGTGAATCGTTATGACAATTTTTCGGAAGAGTTCTCATCGGTGCTGCAGAGACAGGTCCACAATTAGGGAGAGGTCCCATGGCAGGTCGTCGCGTCGGAAGACGTCTGATGGGTGAGATCAACGTCGTACCCTATATCGACGTGATGCTGGTATTGCTGGTGATCTTCATGATCACCGCGCCGCTGCTGGCACAGGGCGTGAAGGTGGAATTGCCGCAAGCCTCCGCCAACCCCATCGACCAGGAGGCCAAGGAACCCCTGGTGGTGAGCGTCGATGCCGAGGGCAAGCTCTATCTCAACCTGGGCGAGCATGAAGAGCAACCGGTGGAGGACGAGGATCTGGTGCGTCGCGCACGCTTGATCCTGAAGCAGCAGCCGGACGTGCCGGTGCTGGTGCGCGGCGACAAGGACGCCGCCTACGGTTATGTGGTGTACGCCATGACGTTACTGCAACAGGCGGGGGCGCCCAGTGTGGGCCTGTTGACGCAGCCGCCGGATAAGCCGTCGCGGCGGCGATGAACGGGAGGTACGACGGGTTTGACCAGCAGGATTTGCTGCTCGCGGCGATTGAGGTGACATGCTCAAGGAATTGCTGAAAAATCCTCGTGCGCTCATCTTCGCGGTGCTGGTCCATGTGGCGTTGATAGCGATATTGGTGGTCAGTATCCAATGGAATGCCAAGCCGGCGAAGTTGCAGGGCAGCGGCGACATCGTCCAGGCCACGGTGATCGACGAGGCCAAGCTGCAGGCGGAAAAGGAGCGCAAGCGCGCCGAGGAAGAGGCTAAGCGCAAGGCCGAACTGGAAAAAAAGCGCGCCGCGGAACGGCGCAAGCGCGAGGCGGAAGAGGCGGCGCAGAAGAAGAAACAGCAGGAGGCGGAAAGACGTCGCCAGGAGAAGCTCAAGGCGAAGAAGGAAGCCGAGGAGCGCCAGCGCGTCGCCGAGCAAAAGCGTTTGGCCGAGCAGGAAGCCAAACGTAAAATTGCGGAAGAAAAGCGCAAGGCCGAGGAGGCTAAGCGCAAAGCCGAGGAGGCGCGGCGCAAGGCCGAAGAGCAGCGCAAGGCCGAGGAGGCGCGCCGCCAGCGCGAGAATGAGGAACTGCTGAAGCAGCAGATGGCGCAGGAGGAGGCGGATCGCGCGGCGCAGCAGCGGCAGAGGGAATTGGCGTCGCTGCAGAGCCAGTATGTCGCGGTGCTGCAGCAGCGGGTGACACGCAACTGGTTACGGCCGCCCACCGCGCGCGCGGGTATGGTCTGCACGGTGCATGTGCGCCTGATCCCCGGCGGCGAGGTGGTGGAGGCTCGGGTGGTGAGGAGCAGCGGTGATCCCGCCTTTGATAGGTCGGCGGAGACGGCGGTATTGAAGTCGTCGCCCCTGCCGGCGCCGCCCGATCCGGCGTTGTTCCAGCGGGAGTTCGATTTTGTATTTAAACCAGAGGGCTGAATATTGAGTTTGTTGCAGCGGTTATGTGTGGTGTGGGGACTGGGTTTGCTGTTGGCGGCGGGTAACGCCGGGGCCGCCTTGACCATCGAGATCACCCAGGGCGTGGAAGGGGCCGTGCCGGTCGCGGTGGTGCCTTTCGGTCCCGGCGGGGTGAGCCTGCCGGTGGACGTGGCCGAGGTCATCGCCGCCGATCTGCGGCGCAGCGGCCGCTTCGCGCCGGTGGCCCGGGACGATCTCATCGCCCGCCCCTACGAGGCGAGCCAGGTGAATTTCCGAGATTGGCGCTTGGTCAAGGCGGACAATCTGATCATCGGCAAGGTAACGCCGTTCGGCGCGGGCTATACGGTGCAGTTCCAATTGTTCGACGTGTTTCGCGGCGTGCAGTTGTCCGGTTACAGCATGCGCAGCGGCGCCGCCGACCTGCGCCGCACCGCCCATCAAATCGCCGACATGATCTATGAGACCCTCACCGGCGAGCCCGGGGCCTTCGCAACGCGCATCGCCTACATCACCGTGACCGATGTGGCGGCCGGCAAGCGCCGCTATTCCCTGGAGGTGGCGGATTCCGACGGTTACAATCCGCGGCCGGTGGTGCAGTCCATGCAGCCCCTGATGTCGCCGTCATGGTCCCCCGACGGAACGCGGCTGGCCTATGTCTCCTTCGAGACCAAACGGCCGCGTATCTACACGCAGGAGCTGCACAGCGGCAAGCGGCAGTTGATCGCCTCCTTTTCCGGCATCAACGGCGCCCCGGCCTGGTCGCCGGATGGCAGCAAGATGGCGCTGGTATTATCCAAGGACGGCAATCCGGAAATCTACGTAATGGACCTGGCCAGCAAGCGCCTGCGGCGCCTGACCGACAGTCTCGGCATCGATACCGAGCCGGCCTGGTCGCCGGACGGCCGCACTATTATCTTCACCTCGGACCGGGGCGGCACGCCGCAGATCTACCGCATGTCCGCCGATGGCGGGCGCGCCGCACGCCTGACCTTCGAGGGCGCCTATAATGCCCGGGCCTCGTTTTCCGCCGACGGTCATACCATCGCCATGGTGCATGGCGAGAATAATCGCTATCGGATCGCGGTGCTGGATCTGCAGAACGGGGCCATGCAGGTGCTGACCGACGGCAGGCTGGATGAGTCGCCGAGTTTCGCGCCAAATGGTAGGATGATCATCTATGCCACGGAGGAGAGGAATCGTGGGGTGTTGGCGGCGGTATCGGTGGACGGCCGGGTGAAGCAGCGCCTTTCGGCCCGGGAGGGTGATGCGCGGGAACCGGTGTGGGCGCCCATCAGACAATAAGCCTAAAATTTCAGCGAGGACAGGAGAACATCATGAACAAGTGGATCAAGCTCGGATTAATCATTATTCCCATGGTGATGCTGGGGGCCTGCGGCACGACCGGCGCCAAGAAGCCGCAGGGGGCAGGAGCTGCGGGAGAGGGCGCTGTGGGTGAGGCGCCGGGTTCGGCGACCACCATGCCCATGGGACCGGGCGGCGGCGCCGAGGCGACACCGCTGCCCGGCGGTGGGGTGGCAGGGGGCGAAGGGTCCGAAGCGGCCGCTCTGCTGTCCAAGCGGGTTGTCTATTTTGATTTTGACAGCAGCACCATCCATGATCAGGACCGCGCCATCATCGAGGCCCATGCCAATTACCTGTCGCAGCATCCCACGGTCAAGGTAACCTTGGAGGGTCATACCGACGAGCGCGGTACGCGGGAATACAACATCGGCCTGGGCGAGCGCCGCGCCGATGCGGTGAAGCAGATGATGGTTCTGATGGGTGTCTCGCCTTCGCAGATCAGCACCGTGAGTTATGGTGAGGAGCGTCCCGCGGCGCTGGGGCATGACGAGTCCGCGTGGCACTTGAATCGCCGAGTGGAAATCGTATACGAAGCACAATAAATGAGTACGATGCGCGCTGCGGTGTGGAGTTTGCTGGCGGCCGCCGTCTGGACGGCGGTACCCGCCGCGGCGGCGGACTCCCAAGGGGCGCCGGTGGTGACCGTCACCGGGGGGCAGGCCGGAGCGGGGCAGTCGCTCGAGGCGCGCGTCTCGAAGTTGGAACGGGTGGTGGAGGGCCAGGCGCTGGCCGATCTGCTGGTGCGCATTCAGCGTCTGCAGGAAGACATGCAGCGGCTGCGGGGCGACCTGGAGGTGCAGGCCAACGACATCAACGGTATCAAGCAGCGTCAGCGCGATTTGTATCTGGACATCGACCGGCGTTTGCATCAATTGGAGGTGTCCGCCTCCGCCATGGCAACGCCGCCGGCTGCGTCGCCCGGCCCCGGCGCCGCGCCCGGCATGACACCCGCTATGCCGCCGGCCGCCGGCATGCCCGCCGGATCGCCGCCCAATCCGGAGCAGGAGCAGGCCGCTTATCAAAAGGCCTTTGACCTGCTCAAGGATGGTCACTACGACGACGCCATCGCCGCGTTCCGCAACATGCTCGCCACCTATCCCGGCGGCAAGTTGTCCGACAATGCCCAGTATTGGCTGGGTGAGGCCCACTTCGCGGCGCGGC
>CAZOTG010000059.1:0-10059 GCA_964582585.1 uncultured Chromatiaceae bacterium
CGGCGAACTGGCGCGGCGCCTCGCCGCCGCCATCGGCGCCGAGGCCGACGGCGGGCGCCGCTATCGGCTCATGGAGTTTTGCGGCGGCCATACCCATACCCTGGCCCGTTACGGTCTGGAGCGGCTGTTGCCGGACAACGTGGAGATGATCCACGGTCCCGGCTGCCCGGTGTGCGTGCTGCCCAGCGGGCGCATCGAGGCGGCCATTGAATTGGCGCGGCGTCCGGAGGTGATCCTGTGCAGCTACGGCGACATGCTGCGGGTGCCGGGGCGCAACGGCGCGACCCTGATGAAGGCCAGGGCGGCGGGCGCAGCGATAAACATGGTGTATTCCACCCTCGACGCCCTGGACATCGCCCGCCGCCATCCCGAGCGCCAGGTGGTGTTCTTCGCCATCGGTTTCGAGACCACCACGCCGCCTACCGCGGTGGCGATCAAGGAGGCCCGGCGCCTGGGCTTGAAAAACTTCACGGTGTTCTGCAATCACGTCCTGACCCCGGCGGCCATGGCGGGCATCCTCGCCGCCCCCGAGACCCTTCACGTCGACGGCTTTGTCGGGCCCGGCCATGTCAGCAGCGTGATCGGCAGCCGTCCCTTCGAACGCTTCGCCCGGGACCACGGCTATCCGGTGGTGATCACCGGCTTCGAACCCTTGGACATTCTGCAGGCGATACGCCTGTTGATCCGCCAGCTCAATGCCGGGCGCGCCGAGTTGGAGAACGAATACAGCCGGGTGGTGTCGGCGGAAGGCAATCCCAAGGCCCAGGCCTTGATGGATGAGGTATTCACCCTGCGCGACAGTTTCGAATGGCGCGGTCTCGGCAGCCTGCCTCGCAGCGCCCTGCAACTGTGCGAGGACTTCGCGGAGTTCGACGCCGAACGCCGCTTCGCGGTGGTGGTGGACGTCATCCCCGATCACAAGGCCTGCGAGTGCGGCGCGGTGCTGCGCGGCAGCAAGCGGCCGGAGCAATGCAAGGTGTTCGCCACGGTGTGCACGCCGGACAATCCCCTGGGTTCGTGTATGGTGTCTTCGGAAGGGGCCTGTGCCGCCCATTATCGCTACGGCCGTTTCAGCGCGGCGCGGGTCAATGCATGAGCGGGCATAAGGATTATTTTCCGCCCCTGGATTTCGCGCGGGGCCGCGTCGAGCTCGGCCACGGCAGCGGTGGGCGCGCCACGGCGCAGCTCATTGAAGAACTGTTCGCCGCCGCCTTCGATAATGAGTGGCTGCGGCGCATGAACGACCAGGCGGCCTTCGAGCCGCCGCCCGGCCGCCTGGTGATGACCACCGACGGCTTCGTGGTGTCGCCCCTGTTCTTTCCCGGCGGCGACATCGGTTGCCTGGCGGTGCACGGCACCGTCAACGACATCGCCATGGCCGGGGCGCGGCCGCTGTATCTCTCGGCGAGCTTCATCCTCGAAGAGGGTTTTCCCCTGGCGGACCTGCACCGCATCGTGCACTCCATGGCGGACGCGGCGCGGGCCACCGGCGTGCCCGTCGTCACCGGTGATACCAAGGTGGTGGAGCGCGGCAAGGGCGACGGGGTGTTCATCACCACCACCGGGGTGGGCAGCGTGCCGCCGGGGGTGAACATCGACGCCGGCCGGGCGCGGCCGGGGGATCAAATCATATTGAGCGGCAGCATCGGCGACCATGGTGTGGCCATCCTCTCGCAGCGAGAGAACATGGGCTTCGACACCGAGCTGCGCTCCGACACCGCCGCCCTGCACCAGCTGGTGGCGGCCATGATCGCGGTGGAGCCGGACCTGCATTGCCTGCGCGATCCTACCCGCGGCGGCCTGGCCGCGGTGCTCAACGAATGGGCGCGGCAGTCCCGGGTGGGCATGCTGATCCGCGAGCGCGATATTCCCATTCGTTCCGAGGTGAACGCCGCCTGCGAGTTTCTGGGTCTCGATCCCTTATATATCGCCAACGAAGGCAAACTGGTCGCCGTCTGCTCTCCCGAGTGCGCGGAGGATATGGTGGCGGTGATGCGGCGCCATCCCTTGGGCAGTGATACCGCCATCATCGGCGAAGTGCGCGCCGACGATCATTGCTTCGTGGAGATGGAGACCGCCTTCGGCGGCACGCGTCTGGTGGATTGGCTGAGCAGCGATCCCTTGCCGCGGATTTGTTAAAAACAATTTCGGGTTTAGGGTTGCGAGTTTCGAGTTGAAAGCACGATACTGCAAACCCTAAACCCTAAACCCTAAACCCTAAACCCTAAACTCGTTGTAATGCACGCCGCGGCATGCCGAACAGCTTGCGCCAGGTCAGCCTGATCAGTTCGATGATCAGCACCACCAGCGTCATGACGATGAAGCCCGAGGCGACGGCCGCGCCGTTCAAGGGCACGGTGAACGAATAACTTGCCCAGGTCTCATGGACCAATTGCCGGTCACCGTTGGCGACGATGAAGGCCAGCTTGCCGGTCAGTCCGGTTGTGAGGGCGTGCTTCTCCTGCATGAAATGTTGATGGCGCTCATACAGCTGCCGGATGGGCTTGGCCTCTGCCTTGAATACCGCGTCTGCGCTCTGTTCATGCTTGTCCAGCAAAGCCGCCAGCGAACCGGCGAAGAACGTGTCGGCGATATCCTGATAACCGCGCAGGTTGCCTTCGACCTCGCTGAGGTGCGCGTCCAAGCGCTTTTCGTATTGATCCACGAAATTGGGCGCCTGTACGCCCAGCAGAAGCGAGGCGCAGGCGGTCAGTACCAGGAAATACCGATAAAAGGTGTGCATGACGCACTCCGTATTAAGCTGAGAAACTGTTTTATAGCATGGCGTTCCGACGTCTGCCACGGGAATCCGTCACAACCGCCGCTACTGCAGGCCTTGTACTCCTGATAAAATCGGCAAAATTTCAAGCACCCTTAGCCATGGACTTCCCCGAGCCCCTCATCGCGGCCACCTTGCTGCGCCGCTATAAGCGTTTTCTCGCCGACGTGCGCCTGGAAGACGGCGAGGTCATTACCGTGCATACCGCCAATACCGGTTCCATGCTGGGCTGCGCCGAAGCGGGAAGCCGGGTGTGGCTCAGCCGTTCCGACAACGCCGCCCGCAAGTATCCTTATTCCTGGGAGATCACCGAGACCACGGCAGGGGTGAAGGTGGGCATCAATACCGCCCTCCCCAACCGCTTGGTCAGAGAGGCGATCGAGGGTGGGGTGATCGGTGAGCTGCAGGGTTACACCACCCTGCGCGGCGAGGTGCCATTCGGCAACGAGCGCAGCCGGGTGGATTTGTTGCTGGAGCAAGAAGGCGGGGCATCCTGTTATGTGGAAGTGAAGAACGTCACAGCAGCAGTGGGCGAGGTGGCGATCTTCCCCGATGCGGTGAGCGTGCGGGGCGCCAAGCATCTGCGTGAATTGGCGGCGATGGTGGCTCAGGGCCGGCGCGGGGTATTGTGTTTTTGCGTACAGCGCGGCGACGTGGCGGCGGTACGCCCCGCCGACGAGATCGATGCCGTGTATGGCGAGACCTTGCGTGAGGCGGCGTCCCGTGGCGTGGAGATCATCGCCTATCAGGCGGAGGTGACGCCGCGAGCGATTAGGCTGCGCCGCCCGTTGCCGGTGGTGCTATAGCGCCGCTACCCGCCTTGAAAGCGCTCTGCGCCTCGTCGACCAAGGTTCCTTCCTCCTCGGCATAACGGGGCGAGAAATGGAAGGGGATGCAGCGCTTTACCCCGGCCCGACGCGCCAGCTCGCCGGCTTGGCGGGCGGTGAGGTGATAACGGTCGGCGGCGTGCGCCGCGTCTCGCTGCAGGAACGGCGTCTCTATGAACAATTGTTCGGCACCGCGCATCAAGGCGATGATGCGTCGCGCATTGTCCTCGCTATAGAGGGTATCCACCACGTAGCCGATTTTTTGTCCGGGCACAATGCGCAGGATGTCTCTCTTCAATTCACCAAGAGACATTCGCCGTTCGCCTCCTTTTCCGGGGACGAGGACAGGGGTGTCATCCGGTTCGTTTTGCAGCACGGCCTGTTTAAGGGTGTGCAGCCACGGCCCGGTTGGGAGACCTTTTTCATCCAGACGGTTTTTCCACACGTTCACATGCTGCCGCTCTTCGAGGGCGAAGGCGAGGCAGGGGATCTTGTGATCCAGGAGGGTGCAGCGTACCTGGAGGTTGCCCTCGTCGAGCACCAGATCGTCCTTGATCCTGATCTCGTCCTGTTCTTCGCGCGCGAATCCGGAGCGGCAGCGAAAGCGCGCCCGCCGCACGCTGGCGTCGGGGTGCACCTCTAATAGCGACAACGTGAAATCGTCTTGATAATTCTCCACCAGATTCCAGGTGTAGGCGGCAAGTTTGTGGGCTGTTTGCTCAATGATGCCCGGTGGTCCGTAGAGGCGGACCTGCTTGTCCCGTCCCACCATGATGCGCAGCAGGTGATCGAAGCCGATGAAGTGGTCCATATGGGTGTGGGAGACGAAGACATCGCTGAGGCGCAGGATCTTGCGGCTGGGCAGTGACGTCAGTTCCCCGAGATCGAAGAGCATGGCTCGGGGCTCGAACATGAATTCGATGTACAGCGCGGGATCGCCGCTGACGCCGTTGACCAGATGGGGATGAAAGGAGGGTTTCACGTCATGGTTCCGCCTTCTTGCCGTCAGAACTGCCGCTGGAAGTAAAGTTCCACGCCGTCACCGATGGCCTGGTGGATCAGAAAACCGGCCTGGCCTTCTCCTCCCAGGTTCAATTCCAGGCCGGCGCGGCCGCCGAGGGTGGAGCGTTTGTCCAGGGTCAGGGTTTGATTGACGTTCCCCGTCAGCTGCTCATCGGCGTCGACGCGTCCGTATTGTCCGCCTATCAGTATGCTGATGTGACGGGTGATGCGCCACGCCGCATCCAGATCCAGTTGGGGTTGATACCACTGCAGGGTGACGGTCTGTCCGGCATTGCTGTCCCTGACCCACTGATAGAGATAGCTGGCGGTGACGGTCAGGGTGAAGTGCCGAGCAGCGACCATCGTGCTGCGCAGGGCGGGGCCGATATAGTAACCCTCCGGTGTCATGCCGCCGGTGGAGGATTGGTTGGTGATGTCGGCCCAGGCGTAGCCCAGGAACAGGCCCGGTTGCAGTTTAGGGTTGCTGCTGTCGAAGGAGGTGATGCCGGCCTGTTTGACGATGGTGTCGACGCGCAGTTGTTCGGCGTGCAGTTCGGTCTTGAGGCGGGAGAGATGGAGTGAAAAGTCCAGAGGTTTGGCGAGGGGTTCGGCCTTGACCTGGGCGCCGCTCAAGGCGATCAGGGCCCATGCCAGCAAGAGGCGGCATGAGGATGATTTCATAGCGATGACAGGGGGTGAGATCGGAGGCATTCTCTTGAGCTTAGCGCGGCTGGGGCTTGTGATCCATGGGGTATATCCGCTCGCCGGTCCCGAAGTCCCCCTACCAGAAGCGGAGTCAATAGAGAAAAAATGAGCGGTTGACACAGGATGGGCGACTGGCGGTGGCTTGTGGCAGGTCGTTGATAGTTATGCGCTTGACCCGGCTTGAAATTTGTTCCCTTTCATTATAGGGATGGCATTAAAGGGATTGGGTGTTTTGGCCGACAGAAGTGGATGGAGCGCGCAGCCTTATCCCTGCGATTACGAAGATTCACACAGTATGAAAAACTCTGAAAAAAGTGGATTTTTCAAATCCCTGTTCGGCGGTGAGCAGGAGGTACCCCCCCGTGCGGCCGTGCCCCTGTATATCCCCATTCCGGTGACGAAGGCCGAAAAAGAGACCTTACCCAACATAGAGGCCATGTGGAATCAGGTGACGCAACAACGGCTAGGGCCGCTGCTGCTGTTGCAAGAGGTCAATCGCTATCTGGATAAGATCAATCTCATGCCGCTGCCCTATGAGCAACGGACACGCATGAGCAATATCTTGTTGAACGAGGTCGCCACTGCCATCGGCAGTTTGTTTGCCCGCTTCTTTCAACAGGGTGGCGGGATACCGGAGACGCGGGAGCAGAGGGATAGTATCTCCCACGCCGTGCGCGCCGCCGAACAATTGGCCATCAGTTACAAATTGCTGTTCCGCCAGGATTGGGCAGATCCCGCTGAGGATCGGGATGCGCAAGACCGGCTTTTGCTGGTGGTATTGCGCATCCTGGAGTGCATACGTCTGGAACAATTGCTGCGGGCCTTTCGTTACCAGAAATTGCCGCAAAACGCTTGGCGCGACAGCAATCAACTGTTTTTCGCTTTGCGGGACGATTGGGATGTCGAGGCCAATTTTCCCCTCAAGATACGGTTCTCGGTGGAAGATTCGGCGTCGCGTCTGGAGCTTTTTCCCAAGATGGCGAGCGTCCAACAATTGTATTTATCCATTCAACTGACGGGCATGTTGGATGTGATCAGCTGGCCGGTCCAATTCATATACCGGGTAGGCCGTTATCTGAGTGAGATAGAAGCGCCCATGATCGTAAATGACGACAAGGGCGAGGAGGTGCCGCCAGGACACATCCTGGTATACCGCAATCAGGGGGCACGGCCATCTTTCAGCCGCGGCCATGAACAGTTGGATGAGGCGCTGTTCATCGAACTCAATCCACTCGTCCGGCGGGTGACGCAGGATCGCGCGGCCTTGGTATCACCACTAACGGCGACCATCGCCAGTGAAACCTTGCGCGCAACCCCGGAACAAGACCGCATCCCTTTTTTGGATCTATTGTTACATCGTTTGCAGCCTCAGCAACGCCGCGATACGCGCCAGCGCGTGTTCGATGACCATCGCGCCCGCGTCTATGGCGGCTTCGAGGCGGTCTATCGCCTGTTTCGCGATATAACCCGTCACGAGATGGGGCAGGAGGAAGTGGTGAAAGAACGGCACTTTTGGGACAGTCTGGCCGAACACACCAGCATCTTCGCCGACGGCGGTGACGCCCTGCCGGAGCCGCGCTGGCTCATCGCCGATGACGGTCCTGGCGGGATGCAGCTGCGGCAGCATGAGCGCGACTACAGTATGCCGCTCTATGTGGGGCGTCTGGTGGCCTACAGCAAGGGGGGAGAGGATATCGGGGACAGCCGTCTGGGTTACGTGGTGCGCATAGAACGCAGCACCGATGCCGAAGTGGAGGTCGCCATCGCGCGCTTGCGCGAAAAAGTCAAGGCGGCGGTAGTGCAGGATCTGGATTCCATGGATCAGCGCACGGTGCCGGCCCTGCTGATCCGCGATTTGGATGGTAAATTACAGCTGCTGTGCGACAATGAGTATAAGTTCATCACCGGCGAGCGTCTGGCCGTCGTCAATGACGACCATCACTATACGGGGGCCTTGGGCGAAATAGTCCTGGCACAAGCCGATTTCACCGTATTTGAGTTGCATACCGCGGAATAGACCCTCTGCTGTTTTCGGTACAATGCCGACGGTTCACCGCCGTTTGCATTGTTTTCCGGTGTGTTGGGAATGACGGCTGTTCCACGGCGGTAAAGGGCGGGCAGTCCGAGGGGCGAAGCGAATGAAGGCGCAAGTATTGGGCGGAATGTGGTGGTGGGGCATGTGCCTAGTCCTGGCCCTTGCCTTGCAAACCGCGGCGGCGGGGCAGACTGCGGCGGATAAATCGCTGACCTTGATCTATTCCGGTAATCTCGACGGTGAATTGGAGCCCTGCGGGTGCAGCGCGGAAGGCGATTTCGGCGGCATCCGCCGCCGCGCCACCATGCTGGAACGGTTGCGCGGCGAACGGCCCGCTGCCTTCGTGGTATCGGCGGGCGGTCTGCTGAGCGGCTTCGCCGCCAACGGCCGCATCACCAACGAATATATCCTCAAGGGTTTCGCGCAGCTCGGGTACGACGCCATCGGCCTGCAATGGGGCGATTTGCAGTACGGCGACGAATTCCTTAAGGAGCCCGCCCTACCATGGGTGGCCAGTAATTGGCACGACCGGCAATTTTCCCATGAGCGGCGTATCAGTCGCGGCGGCCGCACGCTGGCGTTCTTCGACTGGCTCGATCCCAAGACTGCGCCGCAGCAAAGCATGCAGGGGGAGCATAGTCAGGTGGTGGACGACACTGCTGTTTTAAGCAAGGGCCTCACCCGCGCCAGACAGGACGGCGCCCTGACCGTGGTGGCCACCACCCTGGCCTTGAAGGATGCGCAACGACTCCTGCCCATGCAGGACATCGACGTGCTGCTGATCCACGCCAAGTACGAGGTCTATGGCGAACCGCAGTTAACCGGCAAGACCCTAGTGCTGCAGCCGGGCTCGCGGGGCATGCGCATCGGGCGGGTGGATATGGATCTGGATGAACAGGGCAGGATCGCGGCCTGGCGCCATCAAGTGATTCCCTTGCCCAAGACCGTGACCGATGATCCGCGCCTGGACGCGTGGTACGCGGAATACAATGCGCGGGTCAAGGAGAATTATCAGCACATGTCGGCGCTGCGCAAGGCGCAGGCCAAGGGCGAGACCCCCTTCGCCGGGGCGGAGGCCTGTCAGACCTGTCACGAAAAGGCCTATGCGACCTGGAACACATCCCACCATGCCCAGGCCTTCGGCGACCTGGAAGACGTGGACAAGTCCTTCGATCCCGATTGCCTGCAGTGTCACACCGTGGGCTTCAACAAGCCCGGCGGCTTCATCGATATGGACGTGACCGCATCATTGATCAATGTGCAGTGCGAATCCTGCCACGGCGCGGCGCGGAAGCACGTGGCCTCCGGCGGAACGGAGCCGGTGGCCAACCATGCCTGGCAGCCGAAGAAAATGTGCGCCCAGTGTCACACCCAGCCTCACAGCCCGGCCTTCGACTTCGAAAAATACTGGCCGCGCATCAAACATTAAAGTCAGCTAAAGGCTAAAACCCTCAGCGGGTAGGTTGATGGGATCTTGAGAAGTATTCCTGCTTGAGACTGCGTACCAGGCCCGCCAGCAATATCAGACTCAACAGGTTGGGCAGGGCCATGAACAGATTGGTGATATCCGCCACGTTCCACACCAGGGGCAGGGGCACCGCCGCACCGAACACCACCATCAAGGTATAGATCACCCGGTAGGGTTGTACCGCGCCGTCGCCGAACAGAAATTTGGCGGCGCGGTCGCCGTAATAGGACCAGGAGATGATGGTGGAGAAGGCGAACAGGGTGAGGCCGATACCCACCACCCACCCCCCGCCCGCGCCCAGGGTCTCGCTGAAGGCGTAGGCGGTGAGGGCCGCGCCCACGGCATCCTCGGGGTGATGGAGGTAGGCGCCGGTGGCGACGATCACCAGGCCGGTCATGGTGCAGATCACCAGGGTGTCGATGAAGGGTTCCATCATGGCCACCAGGCCCTCGCGCACCGGCTCGTTGGTGCGCGCCGCGGCATGGGCCATGGGCGAGGAGCCCAGTCCCGCCTCGTTGGAGAACAGTCCCCGGAGACGCTTGAACATGGCGGAGGTGGACCCTCTGAATAGGCGGACGAAATCGAATAAAGTACTGTAACAACGGGTAGGGCTTTGGGCAAGATTCCGATTGTGATAACTTACCCGTCCTGATAAACGAGTCACACAGCGCAAGGGGTATGGCATGTCGCTCGCGCCCAGCGAAGTTGAAAAGATCGCCCACCTGGCCCGGCTGGCCATCAACGAGGAGGATGCCGCGGCCTACGCCGACAACCTCTCCAACATTCTGGCCCTGGTGGAAGAGATGAGCGCCGTCGACACCGCGGACGTGGTGCCCATGGCCCACCCCTTGGACATGGCCCAGCGTCTGCGCCCCGACGTGGTCGCCGAGACCGATCAGCGCGAGGCGTTCCAGGCCGTGGCGCCGCAGACCGACGCCGGCCTGTACCTGGTGCCCAAGGTGCTCGAGTAGCGCCCGGCGCCCCTGCCCCCGCCGGGGTTTCCCTTTTCCAGCAGTCTGTTACCGTCTTCCGGACCGTATTTCCATGCATGCAAAGACCATTGCCGAGTTGTCCGCCGGGCTGCGCGCCCGCGAGTTCTCCAGCGAGGAGCTGACCCGCGCCTTCCTGGACCGTATCGCTGCCCACGACGGCCGGCTCAACAGCTTCATTACCGTCACCGCCGAGCAGGCGCTGGACGCGGCCCGCGCCGCCGACGCCCGCCTGCAGGCCGGTGACGCCGGGC
>CAZOTG010000060.1:0-10055 GCA_964582585.1 uncultured Chromatiaceae bacterium
CGACCTTGCTGGCCATAGGGGCCTATCAGGGCTGGCAGATCTTACACCTGAATCGCCAAGTCACCTCCTTGGAGCGCCAAGTACAACTGGTCAAACAGCAGTCGGCGGATCTCACGCAAAAGCTGGTATCGGGCCATGAGGACCCGGCCTTGGCGGCAAAGGTGCAACAAGCCGAACGCCTGTTGAAAGACCGGCAACAGATGCAAACCCTGTTGGCGGATGACCTCTTCAATGGTGAGCAAGGTTATTCCGGCTATCTGGTTGCCCTCGCCCGCCAGCACATCGCCGGTCTGTGGCTGACCGGCATCACCCTCACCGGCGCGGGCCGCGACCTGATACTGCGAGGCGAAACCTACCTGCCGGACCTGGTCCCCCGCTATCTGCAGCGGCTTTCCGGAGAGGCGCGCCTGCAGGGTCTGGAATTCCAGGTCTTTCAGCTCAACCGCGACACGGATAAATCCAAGGCCGCGAACCAGGGCCGCTTTGCCTTCCTGGTAGCCACCTCCGAAGAAAAAACGGAGGATCAGCCGTGAAGCTGCCATCCTCTCTTCAGCGACGTTGGCAGACCCTGGCGGCGCTCATCGATGCCCGCAACCTGCGCGAGCGCGCCCTGCTGTTCTTCGCCACCCTGGCCGTGGTGTTTGTCATCTGTCAATTCGCCATATTCAACCCCTTGCATGCCTATCAGGCCGCGCTGCGGCAAAAATTGTCCGACGACCAGACCACGCTCGCCTCCTTGCGGAAGCAAACCGAGGAGAAACTGGCCAAGGTGCAACAAGACCCCGATATGCCCAACCGCAAGCGCTTGCAGGAACTCACGCGACAGCTCGACGCGGTCGATGCACCCCTGGCCGAAATGATGAAGAGCCTGGTCAGTCCCAAGGAGATGACCGCCCTGGTCAAGGCGGTGCTTTCCAGCCACCGCCGCTTGAAGGTGGTGAGCCTGGTAAATCTCCCGCCCGAGGCCATGGCCATGCCGGCCGCCGCGGGGGAAGCGGTCCCCGCCAACAATACGGTCCCACTGTATAAGCATGGTCTGCGCATCGAATTCAAGGGCGGCTTCCGCGACATCGTTCGATTCTTCAGCGACCTCGAAAAACTGAGCTGGAAGGTGCTGTGGGACAAGGTCGACATCAAAACCGACCGCTATCCCGAATCAACCGCGGCGGTGACGGTTTATACGCTGAGCACCAATGAGGCATGGATAGGACTGTAAGGAAGAAGCGATGATGAACAGACAACTGGCATGGCGGATAACTGTTTTGTGGCTGAGCCTGATCACCACGGGCTTCGCCGCGGCGCAAGACCAGTTCGCCGACCTACCCGATCCCACCCGCCCCACCAGTCCGTGGGGCACCGCCATCGGTACGGTCAACAAAACGGTCAAGCTGACCCTGGAATCGACTATCGTTTCCGGGGAACGGCGGCTGGCGATCATCAACGGCAAGACCCTGGGCGTCGGCGCCCTGATCGAAGGCGCCCGCATCAAGGACATCGCCCCCTACCAGGTGCGATTGGAAAGGAACGGCCGCATCGTTACCTTAAAGCTGGTTGCCGATAATTTCATCCGGCCCCGGCAACAAATGGGGGCACGGCAATGAACGCTCTAATTCTCCGAAGCCATTCTCCTCGGCGCAATGTCGCAGCCCTGCTGATCTGCATCGCCGCGATGCTGCTCACCGGTTGCGAAACGGCACCGTCCCGTTGGCAGGATGCATCCAAAAAAGAAATCAATTCCGCCATGGCGGAAGCGAGCAAGGAGCATGTCACCGTGCCGCCGGATATCAGCCAGGCCCTGATGCCGCCCCTCAAGATGTCGCTGCCCGACGATGAGGCTGCCCTGCTGGAGCCGCATTTTGATCTGAGCGCCAATAGGACGCCTGCCCGCCGGGTTTTCATGAGTCTGGTAAAGGACACGCCTTACAGCATGATTGTTCACCCCGGCCTTACCGGCACCATTTCTCTGCACCTCAAAGACGTCACCGTGCCGGAGGCCGTAGAGGCGCTGCGCCAGGTCTACGGTTATGAATACCGCCGCGAAGGCAAGCGCTTCTTCATCCTGGGCCAGGGCCTGCAGACCCGGCTGTTCCCGGTCAATTACCTCAATTTCAATCGCAAAGGCCGTTCCAGCACCCGGGTCTCCTCGGGCGAGTTGACCCAGGTCCAACAAAGCAATGGCGACTCCGGCAGCAGCAGCAACGGGGATAGTAGCGAATTCCACGGCATCGAAGTGCAAACCCTGTCCGAATCCGACTTCTGGAAGGAACTCGACACCGCCCTGCAGGCCATCATCGGCAAAGAAGACGGTCGCAGGGTGGTGGTGCAGCCGCAGGCGGGGCTGGTCATCGTGCGTGCCATGCCCGATGAGCTGGACATGGTGCAACGCTTCCTCGGCATCACCCAGGCCACCGTGAACCGCCAGGTAAGCCTGGAGGCGAAGATTATCGAGGTTGAGCTCAAGGACGGTTTCCAAACGGGGATCAATTGGGCGGGCCTCGGCAGTATCGGCAATACCAATTATCTGCTGAGCCAGACCGGTGGCGGTACCTTATTGAATTCCGGCGTCAGCGATACCGTGGGCAATAGCGGCGATTTACAACCCGACGGCAATTTTTCTCCCATCTCTTCCGGCAAGGTTTCCGCCTTTGGCGGCATCTTCAGCATGGCGATCAGGGCGCCGGATTTTGCCGCTTTCCTGGAATTACTGAAGACTCAGGGCACGGTCCATGTGTTGTCGAGTCCGCGGGTATCGACCGTGAACAATCAAAAAGCGGTCATCAAGGTGGGCGGCGACGAATTCTTCGTCACCGGTGTCACCAATTCCTCCACGACCACCGGCGTAACCACCACCCAGGCGCCCGCCGTCGAGCTGACCCCGTTCTTCTCGGGGATAGCCCTGGATGTCACGCCGCAGATCGACGCCAACGACCATGTGACGCTGCACATTCATCCCACGGTGAGCGAAGTGTCGCAAAAGGACAAAAACTTCGTGGTCAGCGGCGAGAACTTCACTCTGCCGCTGGCCTTCAGCACCATTCAGGAATCGGACAACGTGGTGCGCGCCACTACCGGACAGATCATCGTCATCGGCGGCCTGATGAAAGAGGCAACCACCGATGAAAACGCTTCGGTGCCCTTGCTGGGAGATCTGCCGTTGGTGGGCAATCTCTTCAAACACCAACGCCTGACCCGCATCAAGAAAGAGTTGGTGATCCTGCTCAAGCCCACCGTCATGGAAGAAGGCGGCAGTTGGAGCGAGGCCATACAGCCCTTGCGGAAGCACGCCAGCGAACTGATGGGAGTGCGGAGCACTGAGTGATTGGCATGGCACGTTCAATACCGTCACAATCGCGCCCTGATGAACCCATGGACTGGGGCTACACCCGCTACTTCGGCCTGCGGGAAGCGCCCTTTACCAACACGCCCGATTCCCGTTTCTTTTTCGCCCATGATTCCTGCCAGATGGCGTTCAATACCTTGATGGTGGCCACCCGCAGCGGCGAAGGCTTCATCAAGATCACCGGCGAGGTCGGTACGGGCAAGACCCTGCTATGCCGCAAGTTCCTCGGCATCCTCGACGAAAATTTCATCACCGCCTACATCCCCAATCCGTATCTCGAACCCATGACCTTGCTGCTGGCGGTGGCCGACGAACTGGGGATCGCCTATCCCGAACATGTCAATCAACATCAACTGTTGAAGGCCTTTACCAATTTTCTGATAGAGACCTATGCGAAACACCATTGCACGGTGGTGCTGTGCCTGGATGAGGCCCACGCCATGCCCACCGAAACCCTGGAGGTACTGCGTTTGTTGAGCAATCTGGAGACGCCACGCCGCAAATTGATACAGCTGGTGTTGTTCGGCCAACCGGAATTGGACGAACATCTGGATCAATCCTCCATCCGCCAATTGAAGCAGCGCATCAGTTTTTCAGCGAGCCTCGGCCCACTCACCCGATCCAATATGGACGATTACATCCAGCACCGCTTGCATACCGCCGGTTATCAGGGCCCGCGGCTGTTTTCCCGCCAGGCGATACAGCGCCTTTATAAGGCCAGTCAGGGCGTGCCGCGTTTGGTCAATATCCTTGCCCACAAGGCCTTGCTGGCCGCCTTCGGCGAAGGGGCGCGTTACGTCAACGGCCGCCATGTCAATCTGGCCGTCGCCGACACGGAATCCTTGCGAGGATCGGAGGCGCGCCAGCGTCGCTGGTGGACCTATACCGCGGGCCTATTGAGTGCCGCCGCCGCTTCCCTGGCTGCGCAAGTGTGGGGTAGCTGAATATGAGCCTGATCAACAAAGTCCTGTTGGATCTGGATAACCGCACCCAAGGCGGCGGCGCCGTGGCCGCCAATCATTCCCTGTTTTCCAATCTACACCCCGTGGGTGTGCCGCCTTCAAGCTCACCGCCACAGTGGCTGTGGCCCTTGATCGCGTGCCTGCTGACCTTGAGTCTCGGCGGCGGCTGGTATTACCAGGGAATGGAGCGGGCCGCCCCCGCCGAACCCCCCGCAAGCCACGCACCGCCCGCGGCGAAGGCGGCGGACACGGCGCGGACCACCGGCAGCGCGCCGACGCCGGCCGTACCAGCGCCCGCTGCAAAGCCAAAGCCCGCCACCGCAGCCGTAGCGGACAAGCCGCTTGCCACGGCGCCTGCGAAGCACAGCGAAACAGCGACGGCGCGCTCGGCGCCGGTCAAAGCGCCGCCGCCCCCGGCGGCACCTGCCCGTCAACAGCACAAGGCCAGCGTACCGGCGCCGGCCCCCACCGTCGCGACCAAGGAAGAACCGGACCTGGAACGCACCCTGCGTCCGCCTACCCCCGAGGAAAGGGCCGAGGCCCTGTACCGCAAGGGCGTGGGCCTGTTACGTTCGGGACAAGATCATAAAGGGGAACGTGCGCTGCAAAGCGCCTTGGCGATCGACCCCAGCCATACCGCGGCAAGGGAGACCTTGACCGTAGTGTATTTGGAAAAGCGCCGTTTGGAAGCGGCGAAACATCTGCTGGCCGAGGGGATTGCCATGCGTCCCGGCTACGCCCCGTTTTCGTCGCGCCTGGCGCGCATTTATGTGGAACAAGGCGACGAGACGCGCGCACTGCAACTTTTAGAGAGCAAGCGCGCGCAAATCAAACCCGACGGTGCCTATTTCGGTTTGCTCGGCACGCTCTACCAACGCGCCTCGCGCCACGAGGAGGCTCGCGATGCCTTTCGTCAGGCCCTCAGCCTGCAAGCCGATGACGGACGCTGGTGGATGGGCCTGGGTATTTCCTTAGAGGCCTTGCGCGACTGGGCGGCCGCCCGCGACGCCTATCAACGCTGCCTGATGATCACCAAGACCGAACCGCGCGTGCGCCAATATGCGCAACAGCGCCTGAACATCGTGGCGCGACATCTCCCCTGAATTTACTTGCCGATACAAAACTCGCTGAAGATCTTCCCCAATAGATCGTCGGCGCTGACCTCACCGGTAATCTCTCCCAGCGCTTGCTGCGCCTGACGCAGGTCTTCCGCCAGCAGCTCACCCGCCCGCTGTTCCTTAAGTGCGGCCTGGCCATGTTCCACGAAGCGGACGGCGCCCTGCAGGGCTTCGATATGGCGGCGGCGGGCGGTAAAGGTCCCTTCATCGCCGGGGTGGTAGCCCATGGCGGCGAGGAGATGTTGTTGCAACGCCTCCAGTCCCGTGCCTTGCTTGGCGGAAATGGCGATATGCTCTCCCAGTTCGTCGCGCCATACGGTGGGCGCGCGGCCGCTGAGATCAATTTTATTATGTACCACCGTCACAGGTAGTTCGGCGGGAAAGCGGGCCAGGTAGCGGCGCGATTCTTCGCACACCCCGATTTGATCGTCCACCACCAACAGCACCCGGTCGGCCTTGGCGATCTCGGACCAGGCGCGTTGGATGCCTTGGCTCTCAACCGGGTCGGCGCTATCGCGCAGGCCGGCGGTATCGATGATATGCAGCGGCATACCGCTGAGATGGATATGCTCGCGCAACAGGTCGCGGGTGGTGCCGGGGACGTCGGTGACGATGGCTGCGTCCCGTTGCGCCAGGGCGTTCAACAGGCTGGACTTGCCGGCGTTGGGCCGGCCGGCGATCACCGCCGTCATGCCTTCCCGCAACAAGCGGCCCTGGTGCGCGGTGGACAACGTCCCATTAAGATCTTCCATCAGTGCCGCCAGTTCGGCGGCGATGCGGCCGTCGGAGAGGAAATCGATTTCCTCCTCGGGAAAGTCGATGGCGGACTCCACATACATGCGCAGCCGGATGAGGTGTTCCACCAGGGTATGAATGCGGGCGGAAAACTCCCCTTCCAGGGAGCGCACCGCGCTGCGCGCCGCCTGTTGGGAGGCGCTGTCGATGAGGTCGGCGACGGCCTCGGCCTGCACCAGGTCGAGCTTGTCGTTGAGGAAGGCCCGTTGACTGAATTCCCCCGGCCGCGCCACGCGCGCGCCAACGTCGCAGACCCGCGACAACAGCATATCCATCACCACCGCTCCGCCGTGGCCATGCAGCTCCAGGACATCTTCACCGGTGAAGGAATGCGGTCCCGGAAAATACAACGCGAGACCGTGATCGATGGCGGTGCCGTTAGCATCGCGAAAGGAGACGTATTGGGCGCGGCGCGGCTTGGGGAGTTGTCCTATCAGCGCCGCGGCGATGGTCCGTACCGCGGGCCCGGAGACGCGCACCATGCCCACGCCCCCGCGGCCGGGGGGCGTCGCCACAGCAGCAATGGTGTCGCCGGCATCAAGCATGGTATCGATGCGCGATAATTTGCCCTAACTCTTTGCGATGGTCGCTTTCTCGAGACCGCGGAGGATGTACCACTGCTGCGAGATGGAGAGGACGTTGTTGGTCACCCAGTACAACACCAGGCCCGAGGGGAAGAAGGCGAAGAACGCCGTGAACACCAAGGGCAGGGCCATCATGATCTTGGCCTGCAAGGGATCGGGCGGCGCGGGGCTGATCCTCTGCTGAATGAACATGCTGATGCCCATGAGGACAGGCAGCACATAATAGGGATCCTTGGCGGACAGATCGTTCAGCCACAGGATAAACGGCGCCTGGCGCAACTCCACGCTCTCCAGCAGCACCCAATACAGGGAGATGAACACCGGGATCTGAACCAGGATGGGCAGGCAGCCGCCCAGGGGATTGATCTTCTCTTTTTTGTAGAGCTCCATCATGGCCTGGCTCATGCGTTGGCGGTCGTCGCCGTAGCGCTCGCGTAACTGGGTCAGCTTGGGCTGCATGCGCCGCATGTTGGCCATGGAGCGATAGCTGGCCGCGGAAAGCTTGTAGAAGGCCAGCTTGATGATCACGGTCAGCAAAATGATGGACCAGCCCCAGTTGCGAACCAAACCGTGGATGTGCTCCAGCAACCAAAAGATCGGCTTGGCGATGAAGGTGAGCAGGCCGTAGTCCACGGTGAGTTCCAGATTGGGCGCCACCGCCGCCAGGTGGTCCTGCAGCTTGGGTCCCGCATAGAGGCGCGATTTGAACTCGCCCTTGCCGCCGGGGGGGATGCTCTCCTCCGAGGAACTCAAGCCCAGCACGTAGAGGCCGTCACCCAGGGCCTTGCTGTAAAGGTGATCGCTCTCGTCCTGTCCCGGCACCCACGCCGCCACGAAGTAATGCTGGATCATGGCCACCCAGCCGCCCTTGATCTCTTTGCTGAGCGACTCCTTGTCCATGTCGTCGAAGGACAGCTTGCGGTACTTGTTCTCCTGGCTGGAGATAGCGCCGCCGGTGAAGGTATAGATGAAGCGCGACGCGCGCTCGACCCGCGCCCGTTCGAACTGGCGGTACTGGCGACCCCGCCATTCCTGGCCGCTGCCGTTATTCACTACATAGTCGACGTCCATCACGTAGCTGCCGCGATGGAAGGTGTAGGTCTTGGTGACCGTGATCCCCCGGTCGTTGACCCAGGTGAGGGGCACCTTCAGTTCCTGGGCGCCGTCCGCGAGGCGGTACTCGTTTTGCGCCGCCTGATAAAGGGCGTGATGGTCCGGCGCAGGACTGGTGGAGAGCAGGCCGGATTGGGCCACGAATATCTTCGCGGTATCGTCGTTCATCAGACGAAACGGCACATCGGGGCGGTTTTTGGCGATGGGATAGCGGGGTAAGTCCAGTTGGCGCAGGTCGCCGCCATGGGTGTCGATCTCCGCAATCAACATGTCGGTGACCACGCGGATACGCTCGCCATGAGCCAGGCCCTTCTCCGCCGGGACGGCGGAGGCGGTTGCAGCAGGTGTTTGCGTTGGTGCCGGCGCCGTCTGCGCGGGCGGCGCGGGTACGTCGGCGGTCGCAGGGGCCTTGCTCGTCGTGGCCGTCGTGGGGGTGGCGGTTTGGGGCTTCTTGGCGAAATCCCCCTGCCAGGCCTGCCATAACAGCAGGATCACGACGCTCAGGGCAATAAACAATAAAAGTTGTTTGTTTTCCATATCAAGAATGGCGATGCGTCTTGTGGGGCACCGGGTCGCATCCACCCGCGTGCCAGGGATGACAACGTGCCAGCCTTCGCAGCGTCAACCAGCTGCCGACGATGGCGCCGTGCTGCGCGATCGCCTCCTCGGCGTAACTGGAACACGATGGATAGAAGCGGCAGTGATTGCCTAAAAGGGGGCTTACCAAATAGCGGTAGGCGCGTATTAAGTAGACGAGGACCTTGCGCATTGCTCCAGTTTCTTCCAATGCTCTTCCAAACTCGCAACCAACTCCTGATTGGTCCGCTTAACCACGCCGGGTCGCGCGATTACCACGATGTCCCAACCTTTGATCCTCTCTTGCTGCAGCCGGAAACTTTCCCGGATTAATCGCTTGATGCGATTTCTCGCAACAGCCCTGCGGGCGACACGGGCGGAGACCACCATTCCCAGTCTTGGGTAATCAAGCTGATTACCGCAGGCCAATACGTTTAGCCCACCCCCCGTCAACCTTTGTGTCTTGGTATCGAAGACACGCTGAAATTCGCTCGATCTGACCAGTTTGTTGCGCCGGTCAAAACGCCAGCGAGTTGCACTCAAGGGTCAATGATCGCGCTTTACGGGGTGAGCCGCACCCGCCCCTTCGCCCGGCGGTTTTTGATGACTTGACGCCCTTTGGCGGTGCTCATGCGGGCACGAAAGCCATGGGTGCGTTTGCGGTGAAGATTGCTGGGTTGATAGGTTCGTTTCATGGCTCTGTCCGTCTAGCAATTTGCTAAAATAATTTTTTCCGCGGCTCGCCGAGACAGTATTGTCCGCCGATGGCTTATGCCGGCTCTCACCGGCCAAAACCACCAAGGCCAATATTACTGCAAACCGGGGACTCAAATGGAAAGCGCGGTAGGTTAACGATTTTTTCCGATCGCTGTCAATAGAACGGCCGCGCGCGCGGCAAAATGGGTGTGGATAACTGTCGGGAACCGGTATAGACTGCTTGGCTCTCTCGGGGGGCTGTCAGAATTTCTAGGTGCGGGGGGAGAGGTCTCGTGGACTCATCTTTATGGCAAAAGTGCGTGGCTTATCTTGAGAACGAGCTTTCGCCGCAACAATTCAACACCTGGATACGCCCCCTGCATGCGGTGGAAGAAGGGGAGACCCTGCGTCTGCTGGCGCCCAATCGCTTCGTGCTCGACTGGGTGAACGAGCGCTTTATCGGTCACATCAGCGAGATCGTCACCAGCCTCCGACAGGGCGCGCAGGTGGTGCTGCAAGTGGGAACGGCGAAATCGCCCGCCTCCCGCCCGCAACCGGAAGCACCGACCACCTCCGGCTTTCGTCGCAAGGGTGACGCCAGCCGCAGCCCCTCCAACCTGCGACCCGAATTTACCTTCGACAGCTTCGTCGAGGGAAAATCCAACCAGCTGGCGCGGGCGGCATCGACCCAGGTGGCCGAAAATCCCGGGACCGCCTACAACCCATTGTTTATCTATGGCGGTGTCGGTCTGGGCAAGACCCACCTTATGCATGCCGTGGGCAATCTCATGCTCAAGAAGAACCCTTCGGCCCAGGTGGTCTACCTCCATTCCGAGCGCTTCGTAGCCGACATGGTGAAGGCGCTGCACCG
>CAZOTG010000061.1:0-9964 GCA_964582585.1 uncultured Chromatiaceae bacterium
GCAGCGCAGTCCGGCGCCGGTGGCCATACATCTGGATCACGCCACGGATATGGCGGCAGTGCTCCGTGGGATACGCCATGGCTGCAACGGCGTCATGTTCGACGGATCCCATCTGCCGTTTGAGGAAAACGTCGAGCTGACACGCGCCATCGTGGAGGTCGCCCACGGCCACGGCATCCCCGTCGAAGGCGAGATCGGCGTCATTTCCAGCTATGCCGGCGAGGACGTCACCAATGGCGAACAGACCTTGTATACCTGGCCCGATGAGGCGCGGGAATTCGTGCGGCAGACCAAGGTGGATTTCCTGGCGGTGTCCATCGGCACCGGGCATGGGTTGCCGGCGGAAGGGTCCCGACTCGATTTGAAACGCCTGGCGCGCATCAGTCATGTGGTCGATGTGCCGCTGGTGATTCACGGCGGCAGCGGTCTGACCGACGCCGAGTGCAAATGTCTCATCGAGCGCGGCGTGGCGCGCATCAACTATTACAGCGCCCTGTCACGCATGGCGTCGCGGCGCATCCGCAGCAATTCACTGGAAGATCCCGATGCCGGCTACATGGCCCTGCTGCACGGCGTCAGCGATGCCGTCAGCCGCGAGGTGGAGCGCTGTCTGCGTGTGTGGGGTGCGGCCGATCGAGCGGATGCGGTGCTGGCCGCGGCGGCGCCCTGGGACGAAGTGGAGCACTTGATCATTTACAACCTTGAAGGCCAAAGCCAACAACAGGCCGAGGCTATGATGGCCCATGGTCGCGAGGTGTTGGCCCGGGTGCCGGGGGTGAGGCGGGTCTTCAGCGGCCATGCCGTGCAAGAAGGCGCTAAATACTGTTACTGCTGGCTGGTGCGGTTCACCCATCCCAAGGTGATCGACAGTTACCGCGTCCATCCCGAACACGCGGCCTTTGCCGACGAATGGTTCAGGCCCTATGCGGCGGACCGCATCAGCATCGACTATCAGGCCGTGGAATCAATGCCGGTGGATGCAGTGGTCCGGGAGATAAGCGGCGAGATTCGAGAGCGCTAGCCGGCGCACCATCAACCCAATCCTGCTTCCTTGCAGAATGCCGGCTGCGCCAGGGCGGCGCGGTGGATGTCGGTGTTGTAGTAGAGCGTCTCGAAGCTCTTGTCGCGCACGTCCTGCTCGCGAAATTCCCCAATCGCACCGTCCTTGCAGGCCATGGTGGCGGACCACCAGCCGGAGGGATAGACCGGTTGCGGGAAGTAGTGGGTGCGGGTCTCCGCGAAGCCGGCGGTGTGCATGGCGCCGTGCATCGCCTTGAGCAGCTTTATGTGAAACAGCGGCGATTCGCTCTGCTGCACCAACAGTCCGCCGCTGCGCAGGATGCGATGGCATTGCCGGTAGAAGGCCTCGTTGAACAGCCCTTCCGCCGGGCCGATGGGATCGGTGCTGTCGACGATGATGATATCGAGACTGGCGTCGTCGGCGTCCTGCACCCATTTGATGCCGTCGCCGAACAGGATGTTCGCCCGCGAGTCGTCATTGGATGCGCACAGTTCAGGGAAGTGAATCAGGGACAGCCGGGTCACCGCCTCGTCGATGTCCACCTGCCACACCTGTTCCACGCCGGGATGCTTGAGCACCTCGCGCAGGGTGCCGCAGTCGCCGCCGCCGATTATCAATACCTTTTTGGGGTCGGCGTGGGTGAACAGCGCCGGGTGGCTCATCATTTCGTGGTAGAGGAAGTTGTCGCGGCCCGACAGCATATAGAAGCCGTCGATGACCATGAGCTTGCCCCAGTACACGGTGTCGTAGATCTCCACCTTCTGGAAGGGGGTCTGCTCCTCGTGGAGCTTGGCCTTGATTTGCAGGGAAAAGGCCGAGCCGTTGGCTTTGTCGATTTCGGTGAACCAGTTGTCGTCCAGGGCCATGGAATGCGGTTCCTTGGTAATGAGGTCGCAGGTTTGCGATGATTGTGGTGTATTATCGCTCTGAGATCAGGAAAGTACCAATTATTGTGATTTCTCCCCTCACCCCTAATCCTCTCCCTGGGGGAGAGGTGAAGTTGGTTGTCGCTGCGCGACATTGTTTATAATTGGCTCCATCTTTTCCCAGCGGGAGCGGGCGATGCACGAGTGGGACATCCAACAGGCGCGGGATACCTATAACGTCTCCCATTGGGGTGGGGGCTATTTCGACGTCAATGACGATGGGCACTTAGAGGTGCGGCCGCGCCGCGCCGCCGCCCCCGGCATCGATTTGTACCAATTGAGTCAGTCGGCCCAGGCGGAGGGCCTTGCGCTGCCGCTGCTGCTGCGTTTTTCCGATATCCTCCACGACCGCGTCGACACCCTCTGCAATGCCTTCTCCCAGGCCATGAGCGCGGCCGGTTATCAAGGCCGCTATACTGCGGTCTATCCTATCAAGGTCAATCAGCAGAAGAGCGTGGTGGAGGAGATCCTGCGTCACGGCGACGCGCGGGTGGGAATGGAGGCTGGGAGCAAGCCGGAGCTGATGGCGGTGCTGGCCCTGTCCCGCCCCGACGGGGTGATCGTGTGCAACGGCTACAAGGACCGCGAGTATATCCGTCTGGCCCTCATCGGCCGGCGCATCGGCCACCGGGTGTACATCGTGGTGGAAAAACTCTCCGAGCTGGCCACGGTGATCGAGGAGGCGCGCAAGCTCGAGGTCCAACCGCTGCTGGGCATCCGGGTGCGCCTGGCCTCCATAGGTCACGGCAAGTGGCAGAACACCGGCGGCGACAAGTCCAAGTTCGGTTTGTCCGCGGCCCAGGCCCTCACTGCCGTGGACGAGCTGCGCCGGGCGGGGATGCTGGACTCACTGCAATTGATGCACTTCCACCTGGGTTCTCAGGTGGCCAACGTGCGCGACATCCAGCGCGGGGTGCGTGAGGCGGCGCGTTATTACGCCGAACTGCACGCCCTGGGCGTGAACATCCGCTGCGTGGACGTGGGCGGCGGCCTGGGCATCGATTATGAGGGCACGCGTTCCCGCAGCGATTGCTCCATGAATTACAGCGTGCAGGAATACGCCAACAACGTCATCCACACCCTATGGGAGATCTGCGAGCAGCAAGGATTGTCCCATCCCGACGTGATTACCGAATCGGGGCGCGCCATGACCGCCCATCACGCGGTGCTGATCACCAATGTCACCGACATCGAGCAGGCTCCGGTCAGCAAGACCCTTGCCCCGCCCGGCAACGACGAACCGCTGATCATCCATGATCTATGGCAGGCGCTGCAGAACCTGAACGCCCGTTCGGTGCTGGAAGGCTATCACGACGCCGAGCACTGGGTAGGCGAGGCGCAGTCCATGTACACCCATGGGGTGTTGAATCTGGCGCAACGCGCCCGCGCCGAGCAATTGTTCTTCGCCATCTGCGCCGAGGTACGCGGCCTGTTGCGGCCCGAGACCCGCGCCCATCGCGAGATCCTCGACGAGTTGAACGAGAAGCTGGCGGACAAATATTTCTGCAATTTTTCCCTGTTTCAATCCCTGCCCGATGTGTGGGCCATCGATCAGGTGTTTCCCATCATGCCGCTGCATCGTTTGGACGAATGCCCCGAACGCCGTGCCATCATCCAGGATCTCACCTGCGACTCCGACGGCCGCATCGACCACTACGTGGATCGCGAGGGCGTGGAATCCACTTTGCCCTTGCACGGCCGGCGCCAAGGTGAGCCCTATCTGATCGGCGTGTTCCTGATCGGGGCCTATCAGGAAATTCTGGGGGACATGCATAACCTGTTCGGCGATACCGATGCGGTGAACGTGGAACTCGACGCCGAGGGCGGTCATCGCCTGGTACAACCGCAGCGCGGCGACACCGTGGATGAACTGCTGCGCTACGTGCATTTCGACGCCGAGGAATTGCTTGCCGCCTATCGCCGCAAGCTCGATGAGACGGATCTGAGCCACGAGATACGCAAGGCCTTTCTGGTGGAGTTGGAGGAAGGCCTGGTGGGGTATACCTATCTGGAGGAATAAGGCGGTCCGCCGCTGCGCTGTCCTCCCTGTGCGAGGGAGATCGATTCTAAAGGCGTATGTAACGCAAACCAGGATGTTTCTGAGCGGCTTCGTTTGATGGGTGGTCGATGGCCATGTAGTGCGCGACTATTTCTCTCCATGCTCTCCCGATTCATTTGTCGACTCGCCCTTGACCAGCGAGCGGCCCAAGTTTCTCGTTGCAAGAGCCCCCCCGAGGTAAGGCGGCGGCTTCCGCTTGACGGATGCCGCTGATCGATGCCGCGGGCAAGGGGCTCATATTAAAATATATATTAATCAACTAATTATATAAAAATTCTGCGACTAGAGCCCGCCATTTCGCATCTATTTGATAAATACCCCTGTCCCCAAGCCCGGCAATTAAAGATGGAGTGGCATGAAGTCGATAAATTACATATCGATTTCAGGCATAGACGGGTGTGTGGCGATACGGTAACCGATTGTCCTGCGCAAAGGCAGGGGTAGACCTCAAAATAAATTCATCCGCTAGGGAACGAGCAACCGTTAATCAGATGCAAACGCCCAAACAGCAAGAGACTGGCGTGGTTCAAACCGATCAAGGTGCTGCTCGGCCTATGGGAGCGGGCCGGCGTTCCTACGTGCGTTATCCAGTGGTATTGGACGCGACGATCTTTACCTCGGAAGGGTACGAAATTCCATGTGAGATAAAAGATTTCTGCATGGGGGGGATGTTGCTGCAGCATCGGCGGCAGATGGAGAATAATCAGAATTATTCCTTTGCTGAGAAGGATAGGATCATCGTCAGCAGCACCGTCCCGCTTTCCGACGGGAGCAAAGTGCTGCGCTTCCAGGTGAAAGTCGCGCGCGTTATGCAAGGTGGGATAGGTGTCGCGTTCATTGATCCGGAGCACGAGGCATTGCAGATCATGCAGCAGTTTGCTCTGCAAAGCGCCGCCGCAAGGGATGATGCGCCACAGCAACGATCCGAATTCGTGGCGGGTGTTGTCAGCGGCAGGGGAGCGTTCGGACGTCGATTCAGCGATGTGGTTGCCGGTTGCGGTCGCGTCGTTCAAGAAACCATGGAATCCCTGCTGGAGCAACTCCCAGCCAAACTTTCTAATCGCTTGATGGAGTTGTCGCGAGATTCGAACAACCCTAACGAACAATTAGGCTACTTTAATGCGGCAGAGGCAATTAGGAACGAGAATTACAAGCTCATCAACGATATTCGCGTGAGTTTTCGAGAGCGCATGCAGGAGGTCATGAAAGATACCTTCAACCCAAAGAAAGTAGTTGAGAAAGGGGTTGATGATTTATTGTTTGAGGATATGTCTCTTATCAAGGAAGAAGACCTGGGGGCATGGCTGGCGATCTCGGAGATCGCCAGCAAGGTCGAAGAAAGATTCAAAGAGTCCCTGGCGACGCTGGAGGAACGACTGTCCGTATTGTTCGATATGCAGATCGGGCATGCCAATAATCCCTATGGACCGGCGCTATTTGCGGAGTCATTTCAAGCCGGGTTGCGCCAATTCGATTTCAAGGAATTCGTCAATGCCGCCTGCTTTGCACTTCTTAAGGAGATCCTTGTCGACTTGTTATCCGACCTCTATGCCAAGCTCAACGGCATTCTTATCGGTTACGGGGTATTGCCGGATCTCACCTATAGAATGCTGCGCCGCGCCGCGCTCGAAAAAAGCAAACCCAAAGCCGAGTCCGCGACGGGCGAGTCAAAGAAGCCGGAAGAGTTAAAGAAGCCGGAAGAGTTGAAGAAGCCGGAAGAGGGCGTTGGGGCGATATCCATTCCTCAGTCCGGCACAGGGCAATCATCCACGGGAACAACCGGGACGCAGCAAGATCTTTATCAGGTAGTGCAGGATTTACGCGCACTACGCTACGATCTGGCGCGGCAGAGATCCCAGTCACTCCCGGGTTCGCTCAACCCGTCATCGGGTATGGCCGAGTTGATGTGGATGGCCGCTGACGAAGCTGATCCAGGTAAGTGCTATGCGACGTCGGAGTTACTGGCCGCCATCGTAGATCTTCAGGATAGTCCGCAAGAATACGAACTCGGTCCTGGAGAGCAGGCCCATATCAAGTCACGTGTTATCAGAGCGCTGCTTGCCCGGGCCGGTGAAGATGGCATTAAAAAATTCAATCCCCGCGATGGTAACGTGCTCGAAGTCATCGGCGATCTTCTCGATGCCATGCAGGGTGATCCCTTGGTGGCCGACAGTGTCAAGCCCTGGCTGAGACAGCTTGAACTACCTATCCTCAAGTTGGCGCTGCTGGATCCCACCCTGTTCATTGATCACTCACATATGGCGCGGCAGGTGGTAAACAATATCGCCAAGCTCGAATTCTATCGTCAGGGTAGCGGCAAATCTGAACAAAGCGCTATCAGCGTCACGATTGAAGAGCTTTTACAAAAGGTCGCCATGGAGCGCGGCGATGTTTCGGACACATTCGTGGAAATATTGGACAAGCTAAATAAGCTTATCAAAATTCAAGATAATGCGTACGCTGAAAATATAAGAGACGTAATCCAGGAATGTCGGGAGCATGCTCCAGAGCCGGATGTTTGCGAGCTGGAAGGGATGGAGGACTTTGATGTCTCGACGGCGGAGAGAAATAAATGGATGATGCACGCGCGAAGACTGCGAGAGGGCGATAACGTATTGTACTTGGCGCAAGACGATACACCGCAACGGCTTCGAGTGGCATGGATAGATGAGCGGCATTCCACGTATGTGCTGGTCAATTTGCGTGGGATAAAGGAGATGGTGCTGGATATCGCCGACGTGGCGAAAATGATGCACTGCGGCCGCCTGGAGCCGCAAGTCAATGCCGCCGATCCAGCCATGGATCGTGCGCAATACGTAATTATGCAGGACCTATATAAGCAGGTGCTGCATGAAAGCACTCACGACGGTCTGACAGGACTAATCAATCGCCGCGAATTCGAGCGCCTTGTCGGCGAGGCCGTCACCAGCGCTAAACGGGATGACATGAGGCATGTCCTGCTTTTCGTGGACGTGGATAAATTCAGCGCGATCAATAATAGCTGCGGATATGCGCAGGGCGATCGATTCCTGCAAAGCCTGGTGGGCATACTCAAGGATGATTTGCAAGAAAGAGGGGAGATCGCGCGTTTGGGCAGTGATCAGTTCGGCATCCTCATCAAGCGATGTTCATTGGACGACGCCCTGGATATCGCCGAGCAGCAGATCGGGGATGTCGCCAATCATACTATGGAGTGGGAGGACAACGTCTTTTCGGTGACCCTGAGCATTGGTTTGGTTCCAGTGAGCGCCCGCAGCGGCGATGTGGGCGAGCTGCTGCAGGCGGCGGAATCGAGTTGCAATGCCGCCAAGGACGCGGGGGGGAACAGGCTGCAGGTATTCCATGCCGGTCACGCTCGCATTGCGCATCAAGGCGAGGTCATGAAGTGGGTGGGGAAAATAGACAAAATATTGAAAGATGATTCCCTGGAGATCAGATGCCAGCGCATTCAACCCCTTCTCGGGGAGGATACGGAACAGCCCCATTACGAGATATTGGTGGGCGTCAAAGATGAGCAAGGCAACGTAGGTCCGCCCGGTGAGTTCATCAAGGCCGCGGAATGGTATCGCCGCATGTCCGCAGTCGATCGTCACGTCATCGAAAGGACTCTGTCCTGGATGGAAAGCAATCCTCATATCGTGGAAAAGATAGACGGATTTTCCATCAATTTATCGGGGCAATCCATCAATGAGGACGGTTTTGTCGACTTTATACTGAAGAAGTTGGACGGTGTCAGCGTGCCGCGCGAGAAGATATGTTTCGAGGTGACGGAGACGGTGAGCATCACCAGTTTCTCGGATGCGACCTTGTTTATCGAGAGTGTTAAGGAGGCGGGCTGTCGCTTTGCGCTCGATGATTTTGGCAGCGGAATGTCCAGTTACGGATATTTGAAAAATCTTCCCGTGGATATCGTTAAGATAGACGGTATCTTCGTCAAAAATCTTGTTGCCGGCTCCAGCGATTACGTGGTGGTCAAGTCAATCACGGAAATCGCTCATTTTATGAATAAGAAAGTAGTCGCGGAGTTCGTGGAGAACGCCGAGGCTCTCGAACTCCTGCGCGAGATAGGCGTCGACTTTGTTCAGGGTTATATTATAGATAAGCCAGACTCAATCGATCGTCTTTTGTACGATGAAGTCTTTCATTGAAGTTTGCTGTCTTAATTTCCACAACAATCCTTGTTGCATCAGCTAGGGCCACGTAGGCTCGCTATCATCATGCAGGCGCGGCGGCGCGCAGTCCGGGCCCAGCCGATCCTTATCCCTTCGTCTTGTCCGAGCATGTGATGGAAAAATTACGCTTTGTCCACCAACTGGTGGGGACCCCGATCGGCGGCCGTTAATTTTCCTTGGGTTCCCATTCAAAGCGCGGCAGGCCCTTGAAGGCGCGGCGTAGCCCGTCGTTCCAGCGGTTTTGGATGCGCCGGAACAAGGGCGAATTGCTTTCCAGGATCACGTGGCGTTCCAGTTCCAATTGGTCCTTGCGGTAGAAAGCCAGTTCCAGCGGCGGCCCCACGGAGATATTGGCGCGCATGGTAGAGTCCAGCGATACCAGCGCGCAGCGCGCGGCTTCCTCCAACGGGGTATCCGGGGTGATAATCCGGTCGAGGATGGGCTTGCCGTATTTTGATTCACCGATTTGCAGATAACAGGTTTCCGGAGAGGCGGCGATATAGTTGCCCTGCGGATAGATCAAATAGATTTCATGGGGGCTGCCGGCGATCTGTCCGCCCAGAATGAACGAGGCATCCGCGCTGGCACCGGCCTGCTTGAGCGGTTCGCCGTAATCCTGCTGGATCTGATAATTGAGGCTGCCGATGTAATGGGCGGCATCGAAGGCGTAGTCCACCGTATTCAAGCTCATTTCGGCATGGGGGTTGTTGAGGTCGCGCTTGATGATGTTGACCACCGCCTGGGTGGTGGCGAGATTGCCCGCGGTGAGCAGCACGAAGAAGCGCTCGCCGGATTTGGCGAAGACATGCATCTTGCTGTAGGTGCTGACGTAATCCACGCCGGCGTTGGTACGGGAATCGGAGGCCAGGATCAGGCCGTCGTTCACTTTGATGGCAAGGCAATAGGTCATGACGGTGAGCATCGAGTTAGGGTCTGAATCCATCATAAGGGCTGCCGCAAGGTTCGTCCACAAGGACGCCCTTGGGAGCGGAGCCACTTCCGCGTTATAGTTGGCCCATGGCGATTCATTGGAAAGAATATCCCACCCGGGGCCTGTATGATGAATTGATGCGGGGCGGCGGACGTCCTCGCGAGGCCGCCCGGTTTCTCTGTCAGCACCTGAAACGCCTGTCCGACGACGAGCTTCAGGCGCGCAAGGCGGCGGCGGAACTGGCGATCCGCGTCATGGGCATCACCTTCACCGTCTATTCCGAGCAGGGCGGCTCCATCGACCGCGCCTGGCCCTTCGACATCATCCCGCGCATCATCCCCCGGACGGAATGGGAGGGCATCGAGGCGGGCCTAAAGCAGCGAGTGCAGGCCCTCAACCTGTTCATCGACGACATCTATCACCAACAGCACATCGTCAAGGACGGCGTCTTTCCCGCCGAGATCCTGGCCGGCTCGAAAAACTTTCGGGAGCAATGCGTCGGTGTCAGTCCGCCGTTGGGAATTTGGGCCCATATCTGCGGCTCCGATCTGGTGCGTGACAAGAACGGCACGGTGTATGTGCTGGAAGACAACCTGCGGGTACCGTCCGGCGTGTCCTACATGCTGGAAAACCGCCAGGTGATGAAGCGGGTGTTTCCCGAGTTGTTCCAGTAGGCGAGCATCCTGCCGGTGGATGAATACCCCTCCCAGCTCTACGACTGTCTCGCCGCCATCTCGCCGCGGCCGCTGGCGCAGCCTGAGGTGGTGGTGTTGACGCCGGGCGTCTACAACTCGGCCTATTTCGAACATGCCTATCTCGCCCAGCAAATGGGTGCCGAGTTGGTGGAGGGGCGTG
>CAZOTG010000062.1:0-9836 GCA_964582585.1 uncultured Chromatiaceae bacterium
TGCGCGGATTTTAGCAGCCAAACATGGTTAAGCCCATGGTAAGCCCGCTTTAAATCAACAATTTCTCGCCTTCACGGCGAATAATGGCGCAGGGCTTGCATAGTTGAGGTGGGTGTTTGGTTTTTGACGCCCCGTCGTTGGCGGGGCGTTTGTTTCTGATTTTTAGGATGCGGACGAACTCGTCATGGACCGACTTTATGATGGAGCCGTTGATCGATTCGTCACCCCGGCGGATACCCTGAAGGGCACAAGAGCCGGGGTTCACGGACTTGAAAAAGCCTGGATTCCGGCTTTCGCCGGAATGACGGCGATTTTATTTTTGGAGGAATTAAATAGCGCCATTGGTCGCTGACACCTTTCAGTAAGAAGAAGACTGTCGCCTTTGTCGTTGTAGTCACTGACGTAAGGAAGATGCGTGAATTGTCCTGAAACGCTTGACCCAGAAAATTGGCAGGAACTCCGGGCCCAGGGCCATCGCATGCTCGATGACATGATGGACTACCTGGAGCATATCCGTGAGCGTCCGGTGTGGCAGCCTATCCCGCCGGGCGTGCGCGAGGCATTTCGGCAACCTCTGTGCAAAGCACCCACCGAACTTGCGGCGGTGCATAAGCAGTTCATGCGCGACATCCTGCCCTTTGCGGTGGGCAACGCCCATCCGGGTTTCATGGGCTGGATTCACGGCGGCGGCACGCCGGTGGGCATGTTGGCGGAGATGCTGGCCGCCGGTCTCAACGCCAACCTGGGCGGCCGCGATCAGATGCCCATCGAGGTGGAGCGCCAGGTGACGCAATGGATGCGCGAGCTGTTCGGTTTTCCCGAGGGCGCCAGCGGTCTGTTCGTCACCGGCACCTCCATGGCCAATCTGATCGGCGTGCTGGTGGCCAGAACCGCCGCCCTGGGCGACATCGTGCGTAAACAGGGCATCGCCGCGGGCGACAAGCGGCTGGTGGCATATACCTCCTGCGGCGCGCACGACTCTCTCGCACAAGCCATGGATCTATGCGGTCTGGGGCGGGATGCGCTGCGCATCATCCCCATGAACGACCGTCATCAGATGGATATCGCCACGTTGCGCGCGGCGATCGTCATCGATCGTAACGCCGGGCGACTGCCGTTCTATGTGGCCGGCACGGCGGGGACGGTAGACGTCGGCGCCATCGATGATCTTGCCGCACTAGCCGACGTGGCGCAGAGCGAGGGGCTGTGGTTTCACGTCGACGGCGCCTACGGGGCGCTGGCCATGCTGGCGCCGGACATCGCGCCGCGTCTGGCGGGCATCGAGCGCGCCGACTCCCTGGCCTTCGATTTTCACAAATGGGGCCAGGTACCGTACGACGCCGGATTCATCCTGGTGCGGGACGGCGAGTTGCATCGCGCCGCCTTCGCTTCGCCCGTCGCCTATCTGCGCCGCGAGGCCCGCGGCCTGGCGGCGGGCTCCCCTTGGCCCTGCGACTTCGGCCCGGATCTCTCCCGCGGCTTCAGGGCGCTCAAGGCCTGGTTCACGCTCAAGGTCTACGGCACGGAACGGCTGGGGCGGATGATCGCCCACACCTGCAAACTGGCCCGCTACCTGGCGCGTCGCGTCGAGGCGGAGCCGCGTCTGGAACTGCTGGCGCCGGTGGCGCTGAACATCGTCTGTTTCCGTTATCGCGGCGCGGACGCCGATCGGGTCAACGAGGAGATCGTGACGGCGCTGCAGGAATCGGGCATCGCCGCGCCGTCCACCACGGTCATCGACGGCCATCTCGCTATTCGCGTCGCCATCGTCAATCATCGCACCCGCACCTGGGATATCAACGCCCTGCTGTGTGCGACCCTGGTCTTCGGTCATATCCGCACCATCCACCCCGTCGCCCTGGAGGCCTCATGAGCGGCGATACGACCACGGCGCGTCCCGTGGGCGACGGCGAACTCATGGGCCTCGCCAAACTGATGAAGATGGCCTATTCCGGCGTCGACCTGGCGCCCCTGGGGATTAAGATGATAGAGCGGGTCACGGCCAATCCCAAGGATGCCAACGCCCTGATGGATTTGTCGACGATCATGCAACTGGACTTCGCCCCCGAACTCGCCGCCGACTTTCAGAGCCAGGCGCTGCGCCTGCGGCAGGTCTATCACCTCGACAATAACGGCAGTGAGGGCGGCGTGCGGCTGCTTGCCGTGATGGCGCCGGGTAACCTGATGGCCAATGCTCCCCTGGAATTCTTGCTGGAAGCGTCGGACGTCTCGCTGGATATGGTCTATGTGTCCGCGGAATTTCCCCTGCCCGAGTCCTTGCCCGAGCATGACCTGCTGTTCGTCGCCATTAACGAATGCGATGAGGTCCAAGCGCTGTTGAAACAGCTCCAGGAATTGTTGAAAGATTGGCCGCGGCCGGTGATCAATGCGCCCGATCAGATCGCATTGCTGGCCCGTGACGTCACCTGCTCGCTGCTGGCATCCGCGCCGGGCATGGTCATGCCGGTTTCCGCGAGGGTCGATAAGCAGGTCCTGCGGCGCGTCGGCAGCGAAGCCCTGGCGATCGACGCGGTCTTCGAGGGCGGCGCCTTCCCGATCATCGTCCGGCCGGTGGGGTCCCATGCGGGGCAGGGCCTCGCCAAGCTCGACGATCCCTCCGCCATTGCGGACTATCTGCAGGCGCGCCCGGAGGATGAGTTTTATGTGGCGCCTTTCATCGACTATCGCGGGCCGGATGGGTTGTTTCGCAAATACCGGGTGGTGCTGATCGACGGCAAACCCTTCGCCAGCCATATGGCGATTTCCGAGCGCTGGATGGTCCATTATCTCAATGCGGGCATGGCCCACAACGCCGACAAGCGCGCCGAAGAGGCGCGCTTCATGGCCGACTTCGACCAGGATTTCACGCGGCGCCACCGGGAGGCCTTCCGCGCCATCTCGGCGCGCATCAAGCTCGATTACCTGGTCATCGATTGCGCCGAGACGGCGCAGGGGGAATTGCTGGTCTTCGAAATCGACAGCGGCGCCGTGGTGCATGCCATGGATTCGGTCGAACTCTTTCCCTACAAGCAAGCCCAGATGAACAAGGTGTTCGCCGCCTTTCGCGAGATGTTGGTCAAGGCGGTCGAGCGCGGGTCATCCCGGACATGAAGGCCCTGAAATCAAACATCATCGAGTTTGACCGCACGGCGCGCCGCAGGGAGACTGTCTCTTATGGAGGCCCTCCCCAGCCCGATTTGTCCTCCACGTCGCCGCTCCTGGCGGCGGGCGGCGACGCCCGTATCTTTTTAGATGGGGTAAGCGGCCTGAATAAATACGGTTGCCAGGCGTTTCCCGATGCGGGGCTGGCGGCGTTTGCGTCTTCGACGGCATCGGTGATCTCCGAGCCGGCCTTTGCCGCCGCGGAACGGCTGCGGGGAAGGCTGCTCGTGGCCGTCACCGGGGAGACACCTGCGGCGGTCTACACCCGCGAATTGAACCGGATGCGCCGGGAATTGGTGGAGTTGTGCGGTGTAGCCGATCTTGCCGGCCTGGAGGCGGTGTTCGCCGCATCGGGCACGGACATCCATTTGATCGCGAGTCAGCTTGCGGGCGGCAGCGATGCAGCGCCCACGCTGGCGATCATGATCGATCCGGAGGAGACCGGCGCCTGCGTGCCGTCGGCCTTGTCGGGGCGTCACTTCAGTACGCGCACCGCCTTGGGCGAACGGGCCGTCCAGGGCGCGGCCATGGACGGCGGCAACATCGTCGATGTCGCGTCGCTGGCCATGCGATTCGAGGATGGGACCCTGCGGCCGGCGGCGGCCGTCGATGCCGAAGTCGAGGCCCTGGTGACGGCGGCGGTCGCCATGGGACGACGGGTGTTTCTGATTCTCGTCGACGTCTCCAAGACCGGCATCATCGCGCCCAGTCCTGCCTGCGTGCTGGCATTGCGGCGGCGTTTCCCGGATCAGGTCGACGTGCTGGTCGACGCCTGCCAGTTCAGGCTCGCCCCGTCCACGTTGCGCGCCTATCTGGAGCAGGGTTTCATGGTGGCCTTGACCGGCTCGAAGTTCGTGACCGGACCGACCTTTTCCGGCGCCTTGCTTTTTCCCGCATCGGCCGCCCGGCGATTCCGCGGCCGGCTGTTGCCGCAGGCCTTGCAGCCCTATTCCGCGCGGGGCGACTGGCCGCCAAGCTGGACGACGGCGAAGGCCTTGCAGGACGTCGCCAACTTTGGATTGTTGTTGCGGTGGGAGGCGGCCCTGGAGGAATTGCGGGCGTTCCGCGCGGTGCCGGAAACCGAGGTCGCAAACTTCCTGCGGGATTTCGCCGGGGTCGTCCAGGAACGCTTGTCGAGCGATCCCGTCTTCGCCCCATTGGCCGTTCCGCGCCTCGACCGCAGCGCGCTGACCGATGTCGCCGGCTGGGATCGGATTCCCACCATCTTTTCCTTCGTGCTTCATCACGCCCATGGCGGTAGGCAGGCCTTGACCCGGGAAGAGACGGCGCAGGTTTATCGGTTGCTGCAAGTCGATCTGAACGGGCTCCCGGATTTCGACGGCGCCGGCCTAAGGGACGACATCGCTTCCTTGCGCTGCCAATTGGGACAGCCGGTGGCCTGCGGCGGGCGTGACGGGCTTGCGGTGAGCGCGCTGCGTCTTTGCGCCAGTGCGCGTTTGATCGTCGAGGCGACCACCGGCAACGCCGCCGCGGTGACGGCGAGGGCCTTGGCGGCCCTGGACAAGGCGGCGTGGTTGGTGGAGTCTTCTTCTTTTTAGTCTGTCATCCCGGCGGAGGCCGGAATGACGAATTTTCTTTAATTACTTCCTTTCGTAGTTGGATGTAGGGTGCAATGCGCTGCGCTTATTGCACCGGATAAGAGGGAGCATGCGTCGCAATGCCCTTCGGTTATTGCGCCCTACGTGATTTCAATCAATGCCCGGTGCTGCGTCATTTCGAGCGTTAGCGAGAAATCTTGTGATGCTTGTATGTGGGTGGAATAAGATTTCTCCCTTCGGTCGAAATGACAAGGTTGCGGTCGAAATGACAGCTGGGAATAACTTATCACTTTCTTGATGCAGAACGTTTGTAGGGCGGAACCCGCCAGGATTTCCGCCGCGCCGCCTCAGTGCCTCGTCAATCGGGCTTCCAGGATGATATCGAGTTTATCCAGGGCCTTGTCCATGATGACGTCGGCATGGGCATGGAAGTAGCGCAGCGTGCATTGCACCGGCTGGTGCAGCGCCGAACGGTGTTCGAAATCGGTCCATGCCACCACGGGGATGTCGTTGAGATCGCGGTCGACGATGGCCCAGATTTCATCTTCCAGGATGAAGTCCAGGCTGCGCAGCTTGGGCAGTTCGATGCGCAGGGGATTTTCCAGACGGCGCAAGGCGAGACGCACGCGGTTATAACGATCCGCCGTCACTGTGCTCGGCAGTGACTTCAGGGTCGGTATGTCGTTTAGTCTGGTCCGGTACATGGCGTGACATCGAGGCTGGTTTCCAACGGCATCTTGCCTGTCCTCGCGCGGATGTTCAGTTAAAGTATTCTACAGCGCTGTCGCGAAGTCTAGCCCGGGGAAAGAGATTACTTGGTGAGCCCCATGAACAAGGCGGGCAGGCGTTCCGGCAGGCGCTGCACATGATCCACTACCGTATAGTGATTGACGCCGAAGATGCGCGACACGTAGTCGTCGGCCTCGGGGTCCAGGGTCAGGCAATAGGTAAGGATGCCGCGGCTATTGAGTTCCTCCACCGCCTTCTTGGTGTCATGGCGCAGGTATTGAGGATCGCGCACGTCGATATCCGCCGGCTCGCCGTCGCTGACCAGCAACACCAGCTTTTTCTGCTGGGGCTGGCGCTGGAGGAAGCCGGCGGCGTGACGCAGCGCCCCGCCCATGCGGGTGGACAGTCCGCCGCGCATCCCGGCCAGCCGCGCCTTGGCGGTGTCATCATAGGCCTGGTCGAAATCCTTGAAGCGGTAATACTGCACGTCATGACGGCCGTCGGATGAGAAGCCGTGGATGGCGAAGGGATCGCCGATGCCGTCCATGGCCCAGGCCAGCAATGTCGTGGCTTCGCGCGCCAACTGCAACACCGGGCGGTCCGTGCCGGACAGGGTCTCGTTGGTGGATTCGGAGAGGTCGAGCAGCACCAGCACCGCCAGGTCGCGGGTCTTGCGGATATGGCGGATGTTGATGCGGGTGTCCGGCGTGTGGCCCATGCGCAGGTCCACCATGGCGCGGATCGCCGCGTTGATGTCGATCTCGTCGCCGTCTTCCTGGCGGCGCTGGCGGATCAGTCCCTGGGGCTGCAGGGCGTCGATGATATGTTTGAGCCGGCTGGCGATGGGACGATATTCGATAAGGGTGTCGTCGATCACCGCGGCGTCGCCCTTGCCCTGGCGTTTCTCCAATACCGTCACCCAGTCGGGGCGGTGCAGTTGGATCTGGTAGTCCCATTCCGGATAGTGGTAGGGCTCGCTGACCGGTTCCTTGCCTTCCAGTTCGTTGATGGTGCAGCCTTCCTGGTCGAGGTAGAAGGGCGTCTCCAATCGCCAGATCTCCTGGGCGTCGTCGCCGGCCAGTTCGCAGTCCAGTTCGTTGACCATCTCCATGATGTTGACGGTCTTGCGTACCTGTCGCTGGCTGGCGGGGATGTATTCCGCCTCGTGCCACTCGGCCTCGTCGTAGGCCCAGATATAACGGTTGTCGTCGCGATAGGGGACGGCCGTGGATTCCAGCACCCGCAGGCTGGGGATGGCGGCGCGCTCGCCCAGGCTATTGTAAAAACTCACGCCCAGGTCCCAGCTCAGCTTATGGTCCTCGGGGCGCGCGGCAAATTCCTCGCGAAAGGCCGCGGCGGCCTCACGCACCCAGGGGTCCACGTCCACATAGGAGTCGTCGAGCATCGCGAAGGCGGCGCGCTCCAGCAGCTCCACCACCGGGTCCACCGCGCAGCTCACTTCACGCAGCTTTTCATGGAATTGCACCCACAGTTGCTTGAGTCCCGGAAATTCGCGGATCGCCAGGTGCTCGATGCGCGCGTCTTCGAACAGGGCGATGAACACCATCTGCCCAGGGTTGAGGGCTTCGGCGGAAATGGGCTCGCGGGTATAGACCAGGTGCGCGGCGGCGTGGGCGGCGGCGGCGCGGTACAGTTCGCGGCCGCTGATGTCGACGTAATCGTCGAAGGCGTCGGGGAGATGGATGACGCGCTGCTCGATGAAGGGTTTGTAGCCCTCGCGGCTCTCGTAATCGCCGGAGGTGGGGCGCATGAAGAAGTCGCGCCCCCATAACGCGCGCAGATAGAAATTCAACTTGCGTTGGTGGTCTACGAACAGACTGCCACGCCGCTCCTTTTGCAGTACCGCCAGGCCGTCGGCGCTCTCCAGATTGAAGTAGGCGGTTTGCGCGGCGAAGTCGCGGGCATGGGCCTGGGCGCCCCACAGCGCCCAGCGCCGCAGGCCGCCCAGGGTGAGCTTGGAAAACAGTTCATCCAGGTGGGCGAGCATGGGCCGCAGACCGCGCGGCGCCTTGGCGGACAGTTGGTGGATGAGCGAAAGATAGCCCCGCAACAACTCCGCGTCGCCGAGACGGCGCGCGGCGGTGGGCAAGGTGGCGAACAGCAGGCCGATAATCTCGCCGCTCACCATGGAGGCTAGTTTCAGGGCGGCATTGACGCAATCGTCGATGACGTCCTCGCCCGCCTCCTTGGCGACCGCCGGCATGCTCTCGATGTAGGAGACGATGAGGTCGTTGCCGCGTCCCAGTTGCGACAGGGCGCGGGCGCCTTCCATGTAGTTATGCAGGCCGGCGGGCGACATCACCCGCGTGGCGTCGGCGAAATTGGACGCCAGGGTGCCGTGCAGTGCGGGGTCGATCCCCTCCAGCTGTTCGCGATAATCGTCGAGCTTTACTGACATATCTTTTTTTAAACCACGGAGGGCACGGAGGACACGGAGAAAGATTTTATTTTTAAGCCGTCATCCCGGCGCATGCCGGGATCCAGTGTGTTTGTATCGATCCAAACTCCTGGATTCCAGCTTTTATGCCCTTAGGGTATTCGCTGGAATGACGGTTAGAGATCTTTTCCCATTTACAATTTTTCTCCTCCGTGCCCTCCGTGTTCTCCGTGGTTAATGCCTTTAGAAATAAGTAGCGACCGCCGCGTCCAGGGTGTCGCGCATGTCGGCATCGTCGGTGATGGGCCGTACCAAAGTCATGCGGCACGCCGTCTTGGGATCGATGTCCTTGGCGATGAGGTTGGCGGCGTATACCAGGAGGCGCGTCGAAATGCCTTCGTCCAGGCCGTGACCCTTGAGGTTGCGGGCACGATGGGCGATCTGCACCAGCTTGCCCGCGGTGTCCTTGTCGACGCCGGTCTCGTGGGCGACGATCTCCGCTTCTACCTCCGCGTCCGGGTATTCGAAATCCAGCGCGGCGAAGCGTTGTTTGGTGGACTGTTTGAGGTCCTTCATCAGGTTCTGATAGCCGGGGTTGTAGGAAATCACCAATTGGAAATCGGGATGGGCGTGAATCAGTTCGCCCTTCTTTTCCAGGGGCAGGGTGCGACGGTGATCGGTGAGCGGATGGATGACCACGGTGGTGTCCTGGCGCGCCTCCACCACTTCATCGAGATAGCAGATGGCGCCGATGCGCGCGGCGACGCTGAGCGGACCGTCCTGCCAGCGGGTGCCGTTGGCGTCGAGCAGATAGCGTCCCACCAGATCCGAGGCGGTCATGTCCTCGTTACAGGCCACGGTGATCAATGGCCGCTCCAGCTTCCACGCCATGTATTCCACGAAGCGCGATTTGCCGCAGCCGGTGGGGCCCTTGAGCATCATGGGCATGCGCGCCGCATAGGCGGCCTCGTAAAGCGCGACCTCGTCGGCGACGGGGTGGTAGTACGGTTGCTCTTTGACGAAGTATTGGTCGGTATCTTTATTACTCATGCTTATTCCCTTTTGGAAAGAGAGAGAAAAGTGTAAAGAGGAAAGAGTAAAGTGGAATGAGCCGGCCCTCGGCCGGCGATCAAATTTTATTTGCGCGCTGCGCGCACACTTTCCCTTTGCTCTTTCCTCTTTTCACTTTACTCTGCTTAAAAAATAAACCCCCGGCCAGCTGGGCCGACCGGGGGCTTGCTAAGTCCAAGCGAAGCCTGGGCCGGTACTTATACGGCTTTACCGCGGAAAACCACCATCTCCGCGCCCTTGGATTGGGCGAAGTTATCGTAGCCCACCAGACGCACGTGATTCTTGGGATGTGCCTTGTGGCAGGCCTCGGCTTCCGCGAGGATGGTATCCACATTGGTCTCGCCGAACATCGGCAGCTTCCACATGTACCAGTAGTGTTCGAAGGCGTTTTCCGGCTCGGTGTGCTCGATGGCCGGGTTCCAGCCCTTGCTCACGATGTATTCCACCTGCTTGCGGATCTGGTCTTTGCTCAATTCCGGCAAATAGGAAAAGGTTTCGAACTTGCGGCTGCTCGGATCCGACAGGCTGGATTGATAGTCTTGCATGGTGCTCATTGTTCAGTTCTCCATAAAAAATTTCGGTTAAGTTCAAATTCGGTGGCGTAATTAACACCCCTCACCCCTAACCCTCTCCCTGAGGGAGAGGGGGAGTAAGTCCGAGCCCTTCTGAATGAAGGGCTCGGTGATGTTATTTGTGGGCCACGTCCAGCTTGTCCACGGTGTCGAATTCGAACTTGATCTCTTTCCAGGTCTCCATGGCGATCTTCAGCTCGGGGCTGGTGTTGGCGGCCGCGGTGAGAATCTCCTTGCCTTCCTTCTCCAGGGCGCGGCCCTGATTGCGGGCCTCGACGCAGGCTTCCAGTGCGACGCGGTTGGCCGCGGCGCCGGCCGCGTTGCCCCAGGGGTGACCCAGGGTGC
>CAZOTG010000063.1:0-9828 GCA_964582585.1 uncultured Chromatiaceae bacterium
GAAACCCGAAACCCGAAACCCGAAACCCGAAACCCGAAACCCGAAACCCGAAACTTAATATGTACTACCGCCACCACGTCTTTTTCTGCACCAATAAGCGGGACGACGGCAGCCAGTGCTGCGAGCAGTGCGGCGCCTCGCAATTACGGGGTTATGCCAAGGAGCAGGTCAAGGCCTTGGGATTGGCGGGCAAGGACGGCGTGCGCATCAACAGCGCCGGGTGTCTGGACCGCTGCAGCGAGGGGCCGGTGATGGTGGTTTACCCGGAAGGGGTTTGGTATACCTACGTGGACCAGGAAGACATCGACGAGATCATCGCCGAACATTTGCAGCAGGGCCGCATCGTGGGGCGCTTGCGGATTTGATCGCGGCGTTGCGGTGCAGCATCGCTAATTCCCTATGTCTATAGAAGAAAATAACCCTGTGGTACAGGTCGAGGGCCTGAGCAAGCGCTTCGGCGATCGTGTCGTGGTGGACGGCGTATCGTTCTCCGTGCGGCGCGGCGAATGCTTCGGCCTGCTCGGCCCCAACGGCGCGGGCAAGACCACCTTGTTGCGCATGCTGCTGGGTACGGCCATCCCCAGCGCGGGGCGCATTGAGGTATTGGGCCGGCCCGTGCCGGCGCAGGCGGGGGCGGTGCGTGCCTCGATCGGTGTGGTGCCGCAGCTCGACAACCTGGATCCCGATTTTTCCGTGGTGGAGAATCTCTATATCTATGGCCGATACTTCGGTCTGCCGCGGCGCAGGCTGGCGGCGCAGATACCGCCATTGCTGGAATTCGCGGCCTTGCCCGAGCGCGGCGCCGCCAAGATCGGCGACTTGTCCGGCGGGATGAAGCGGCGTTTGACCCTGGCGCGGGCCCTGATCAATGATCCGCTGTTGCTCATTCTCGACGAGCCCACCACCGGCCTGGACCCTCAGGCCCGGCAATTGATCTGGCGGCGCTTGCGGCAATTGCTGACCCAGGGTAAGACCCTGATGATCACCACCCATTATATGGAGGAGGCGGAGCGCCTCTGCGATCGGGTGATGGTGATGGATAACGGCCGTATTCTGGTGACCGGCAGTCCCCGTGAGTTGATCCGGGCTCATATCGAACCGCAGGTGATCGAGGTCTACGGGCCGTCGGCCGAGGCATGGTTGGCCCGCGAGGGCCGCTTGGCGCAGCGGGTGGAGTGCGTGGGTGAGACGGTGTTCTGTTACGCGGAGGACGAGAAGCCGCTGCTGGAATCCCTCTCTAAGGAGAAGGGGCTGCGTTTCGCCCATCGTCCCGCCAATTTAGAAGACGTCTTCGTCAAATTGACCGGGCGTGAGCTGGGGGCGGCAGGATGAAGAGGGACGATGCATGACCTCCTGGTTGTCGGTGTGGCAGCGAAATGTCTTGGTGTGGCGCAAGCTGGCCCTGCCCTCGCTGGTGGGCAATTTCGGCGAGCCCTTACTGTATTTGCTGGCCTTGGGCTATGGCCTGGGCGCCTTCGTGGGCAAGGTGCAGGGCATGCCCTATATCGTGTTCCTGGCCTCGGGGATCGTCTGCGCCAGTGCCATGAATGCGGCTACCCTGGAAGGGACCTATTCCGCCTATGTGCGCATGTCGGTGCAGCAGACCTGGGAGGGCATTCTGGTGACCCCCTTGGGAGTGCGGGACGTCGTGCTGGGTGAACTGGCCTGGACCGCGACCAAGGCGCTGATCAACGCCGCCCCCATCCTGCTGGTGGCCGCCCTGTTGGGGGCGGTCCATGATTGGCGGGCCCTGTGGGTGCTGCCGCTGGCAGTGGTGGTAGGCCTGACCTTCGGCGCCATGGCCCTGGTGGTGACGGCGTTTGCCCGGGGTTTCGACTTTTTTCTCTACTATGCTACCCTGGTGATTACACCTATGTTCTTGTTAAGCGGGGTATTTTTTCCGCTGCATGGCATGCCAGAGTTCGTGCAGCGCGGGGCGCAATTCCTGCCCCTGACCCATGCCGTAGAGATCGTGCGGCCGCTGATGACCGGACAGCCCCTTTCCCAGGTGGCCTGGCACCTGATGGTGCTGGCGGCCTATGCCCTGGGCGGCTTTGCCCTGGCGGTGTGGTTGTTCCGGAAGCGGTTGATTACTTAGGCCGACATTACCTAAATGGTCGAGTTGCGTGCTTCTCCCGAAGGAGAAGGGGAGCGTGGCGCTGGCCGGCCTGCAGAAGGCCCCGGTCCTTAACCCCAGCCCGCTCCCCTAAAGGGCATAAATCCCGGGGGGAGAGGGGATATGCAATTTCTCTTCTATCTTGCGGTTACATCCTCACCCCTCACCCCTTGCCCTCTCCCGGGGGGAGAGGGGGAGTATGCAGGAAGTTATGGATTGATCTGGCCTTGTTTCCCCTCAGGGCCTCATGTAAAATTCCGCGTTCTCAAAATACGGATTATTCCAAGCTCCCTGCGGCCTTACCGCGGGGTCCTTGAAACCCTGGGGTTTCCAAAGGGGAGAATATCGTTTCTCCCCATTGGTCGTGCGCGAGGATACACGTCTCGCGCATGATGAAATTTAACTTTATTAGGATTAACGGGAATGAAGACCTTCAGCGCGAAAGCGGAAACCGTAAAGCGTGACTGGTATGTGGTCGACGCCGACGGCAAGACCCTAGGCCGCATGGCCAGCGAGATCGCACGGCGCCTGCGTGGCAAGCATAAAGCGGAATATACCCCCCATGTGGACACCGGCGACTATATCGTGGTGGTGAATGCCGCAAAGGTGCGGGTGAGCGGTAAAAAGGCCAGCGATAAGATGTATCACCACCACACCGGCTATATGGGCAACATGCGCTCCTTCACTTTCGAGAAGATGATCGAGCGGGCGCCGGAAGAGGTGATCGCCCTGGCGGTCAAGGGCATGCTGCCCAAGAACCCGCTGGGCCGCGCCATGCTGAGCAAGCTCAAGATTTTCGCGGGTCCTGCGCATAATCACCAGGCGCAGCAGCCCCAGGTCCTCGACATCTAACTTTAGTACATTCGGCGGGATTAATTTATGGCACAACAGAATCTTTCCAGCACCGGTCGTCGCAAGAGTTCCACGGCCCAGGTGTTTATCTCTGCCGGCTCCGGCAAGATCACCGTCAACGATCGCACCCTCGAAGACTACTTCTGTCGCGAGACGGCGCGGCGCATCATTCGTCAACCGCTGGAGGTCACCCAGACCACCGATTCCCTGGACATCACGGTGACGGTGCGCGGCGGCGGCAACAGCGGCCAGGCCGGCGCCATTCGCCACGGCATCGCCCGCGCCCTGGTGGCGCGTGACGAGGCGCTGCGCAGCCCCTTGCGCAAGGCCGGTTTCCTCACCCGCGACGCCCGCGAAGTGGAGCGCAAGAAAGTCGGATTGCACAAGGCGCGCAAGAGACCGCAATACTCGAAGCGCTAAGACGCGCTTTGCGCGTTTTAGCGCAGAGGAAAGTGCAAAGAGCAAAGAGGAAAGAGGAAAGTTTGGAGGAGGCATGGATGCCTTCGAGAGCCTGGATGTGTGGCGGCGCGGTTGCCGCCTAGCAGTCGATATCTATAAGATTCTCCCGAGCAGCAAGGACTACGGCTTTAAGGATCAGGTCTTTCGGTCGGCATTGTCCGTGCCGTCCAATGTCGCGGAAGGCTATGAACGTGGCTCACGCAAGGAATTCATCCGCTTTCTTCACATCGCCAAGGGTTCTTGTGGGGAGTTGCGCACCCAGCTTTACATTGGCATCGAAGCCGGGATTTTGGATGGCGGCATGGCGCATGGTTGCGCCAGTGAGGCGGCGGAAATTTCCTGGATGCTCCAAGGTTTGATTAGTAAATTGCAAAGCGGCCATTGAGGTCCCTGCTTTTACTTTTCTCTTTGCTCTTGTATCTTTACTCTGCTTTTATTGGGGGATCGTCTAGTGGTAGGACTGCGGACTCTGACTCCGCCAACCTAGGTTCGAATCCTAGTCCCCCAGCCATCTATCTTTAGTTTTTTTTCTCCTGTTAGGGCGTCGTCGCGGCAATAGCGACGCCCCTGTTCACATCTTCTTAGACTTAGTCTAATATGGCCTTATCTAATATTTAATTTAATGGGTACTACAGCCACGGAAGGAGGGCAAAATGATCTCGACGATATGTGACCGCTCTGTATGGTATGGGCGTAGCGCCTCTCAGGGGAAACAAAAAAAGAAGTCGGGTAAGTATAAATCCGCTTTGTTGGCGGCCTTGATGGCCCCTCTCATTCTGGTGGGAGCGCTGGTATCGGTCACGCCAAGTCATGCCGAGGATTTATCCGCCTGGAAGCTTCCCGCGGTCCCCATCCCCAAGGATAACCCGCAATCCGAGGCCAAGATAGCGCTGGGCCACCAGTTGTCATTCGATACACGCCTGTCCAAGAACGATTCCATCAGCTGCGCCGGCTGCCATCTGCCCTTTGCCGGCGGCGGCGGTCATACCGCAAGGGCCTTTGGACATGGTGGCGAACTTGGACGCTGGGCGCCCACTTGGGACAATTCCGGCTATTACACCTCTTTGTTCTGGGACGGCAGGGCTGCCTCCCTGGAAGAACAGACCGGCGCCTTGCCCGGTCATATGGGTCCCATTTCGGCCCCGGGCGAGATGGGCGGCGACGTCAATGAAGTGGTCAAGAAGCTCAACGCCATTCCGGAGTACAAAAGGGCGTTCAACAAGGCCTTCGGGGAAGATGCCACTCCCCAGAACCTCGCCAAGGCAATCGCCGCCTATGAACGCACCTTGGTCGCCACCGATTCCCCCTTCCAGCGCTATGTGAATGGGGATGGCAAGGCCCTCTCCACGTCCGCCAAGCGCGGCTTTGAGTTGTTCCGCGGTAAAGCCCAATGCGTCATTTGTCATACGCCGCCGCTGATGACGGACAACGGTTTCCACAACATCGGCGTGCCCCAAGTGGGACCATTGGCCGAGGATAACGGCCGATACGATGTTACCAAGAAGGACGAGGACAAAGGCGCCTTCAAGACGCCGACGCTCTACAATTCGGGTTCATTGCTTTTCTATATGCATGACGGGGCCTTCTCGACCCTCGAGGAAGTGGTGGCGCACTATAACCGGGGCGGCAATCCCAAGGATGCCCATCTGAGTCCGCTGATCCAGCCGCTTAAGCTCACTGAAAAGGAGCAGGCTGACCTGGTCGCCTTTATGAAAAGCCTGACGGACGAGCGCCTGAATCACATCGAGCGGCCCGAACTACCCTGAGCGCGTCATCGAGGTAAACAGGGATTTCACAACCGGACAGTTCTCTTACATACGCCGCTCTCCGAAGAGAGGCGGCTGATCCTTTGCAACCAATAAACGCCAGCCGCCATTGGCTGGGTAGAGGCTCGATCGTTCCATGCGTTGTCGGGCGTCGAAACCCTGGAAAGCAAATTGCCCTGGCGGATTGTGCCGTGGTTTACCAAAATTTCCCTAAGTTTTTGACTAGAATTTAATCAGCGCGGCCACTTTCCATGACTGGGCGGGCACCACTGGATTGATTTTCGGTGATCAGTGAAGTTCTGCTTTACATTTATTTAGACTTAGTCTAAATTAGAGTTTCATGATATTTATAGGCTTGAATCATCAGTGAAATCAGGGAGGAGGCTCGTCATGTCTATACAACGCCTGTTTATCCATGTCGCCACGGCGGCGCTCATAAGTTTCGGTCTCAGCGCTCAGGCCTTCGAAGCCCTGCCCGCCACGGTGCCGGTACCGGCGGACAACCCCATGAGCAAAGCGAAGGTCGAACTGGGCAAGCAGCTCTTTTTCGATCCACGCTTGTCCGTAGATGGCACTATTTCCTGCAATTCCTGCCATAACCTGATGGCCAGCGGCACCGACAATCGGCCGGTGTCGGTGGGGGTTGCCGGTCAGAAGGGCGGGCGCAGCGCGCCCACGGTGTGGAACGCCGCCTTTCTCACCGCCCAGTTCTGGGACGGCCGTGCCGCGACCCTGGAGGATCAAGCGAAGGGGCCGATCCTGAATCCCGTTGAGATGGGTATGCCATCGCAGCAGGCCGCAGTGGAGCGTATCAAGGCCATTCCCGGCTATGCCGAACAGTTCAAGGCAGTGTTCGGCGGCGGCGATCCGGTGAGCTACGACAACATCGCCAAGGCCATTGGCGCCTATGAGCGCACCCTGATCACCCGTGACAGCGCCTTCGACCGCTATATGAAGGGCGATAAAAAGGCCATCTCCACCCAGGCCCAGCGCGGGATGCAACTGGTGGAGGATACGGGCTGTACCGGCTGCCATAATGGTCCCAATTTCGCCGGTCCCACCTCGTTGCCCATGGGTCAGGGGTTCTATCAGAAATTTCCGACCTTCACCGACAACGAATACGTGAAGAAGTACCAACTGGAAGAAGATCAGGGCCGCTACGAAGCCACCAAGGACGACGCCGACAAGCATATGTGGCGCGTGCCGACCTGGCGCAATGTGGCGCTGACCGCCCCTTATTTCCACAACGGTTCGGTGGCTACCCTGGATGAAGCGGTGCGGGTGATGGCCAAGACGCAGCTCAACAAGGAACTGAGTGACGCACAAGTGGCGGATATCGTGGCATTCCTCAATACGCTGAGCGGCGAATTCCCGCCGCAAAGCCTGCCCCGCCTGCCCGCTACGCCCAACGGCTCGCCCGTTGCCGACAAATAATTCAAACCGTCGAAGTCAATAACTAAAGCGCCCGTCAACGGGCGCTTTCTTTTTGCAACGCCGCCGTACCAGAGGCTTCAAGCTCGCACTTAGAGAATGTATCTTTTTTGCAACACATGTTGTTTTTTTTGAAGAGGAATATTGCATTTTTATGAAAAGCTTCGTACCGTGGCGCCAGCCCTCAAGCAAATTGAGGGCTTTTTAATCACTGAGAACCTCTGATCAGGGAGAATTACTATGAATAAAAAGTTAATAGCCATTGGTATTGCAGCCGCTTTGGCGGCGCCGGTCGCGGCTCAGGCCGGGGTGGAAGTCTATGGCGATGCCCGCGCCTCCTTAGACTTTGTCAACAACAATGACAATACGAGCGGACTCGAAGACAATACGGTCAGCCTGACCAGCAACTATTCCTATATCGGTTTCAAGGGCGATGAGGACCTGGGTGGCGGCCTGAGCGCCATGTGGCAGATCGAGCAGGAGATCCTGTTTGACACCGGCAATTGGGGCAGCGACCAGCGTGACACCTATGTGGGTGTAGGCGGTGATTTCGGTACGGTGCTGGGTGGGCATGTGCGTACCCCCTACCGTGCGGCTACCGAAAGACTCGATCCTTTCGCCAACACTCGCGCCGACTATAATGCCATCATCGGGAACACCGGCAATTTAGGTGGTGCGGGAATTCCGTATGGTTTGTTTAATGATGAACTCCGTGCGAGTAACGTCCTCGCCTATATGACGCCGGACATGAATGGTTTCAGTGGGGAAGTGGCGTATATCCTGTCCGATGTCTTTACCGCCGATGATACCCTTGCCAATCCGCCGGGCAGAACCTCTGCTAGTAAAGACAAAGACGCCTATAGCTTGTCCGGTAGCTATAGCAATGGTCCCATCTTCGTCACCGCCGCCTATGAGTCTCTCAACAAGATCGGTATCAGCGCCGCCGGTGAAGATGCTACGGCCTGGAAGATCGGCGGCAGCTACACCATCCAGGATACCACCACCATTGGTGGCTTGTATGAAAACGTCGATTTGGGCGGCACCGTCGGTGATCGTAACGCCTGGTCTCTGAGTGTGGCCCATAAAATGGGTGACACCACGCTGAAGGCTGCCTATAACGGGGCGGATGACAACAGTACCAACAACACCGGTGCCGATCAGTACTCCTTGGGTGTATCGCAGGCCCTGTCCAAGAACACCGAGGTGTACGCTCTGTACACTGCGGTGAGCAACGACTCCGGGGCTGCCTACAGCCTGGATAACACCCCGGGTGTGGTCACCGGCCAGGATATGAGTGCCTTCTCACTGGGCATCAATCACATGTTCTCGTCCAAATAACTAACAACAAAGTTGTGCTGATTCGACGGGCGCCTGAGGGCGCCCATTTTTTTAGTGTGGTGTCTATTCGATAACGGTCCGCGAGCATATTGCTCCGGGCCATACCTCGGGCAAAAAAAGATCCGCGCTGAGGCGGATCTTGAGGGGGGAGAATTTGCGTCATCCTTGACGCCTCGTCATGCCGGGGACGCGAAGGCCCATGGGATGCCGGTACCTATGAGTCTGTGAGGGGTTAGAACGTCATCACCTGCGACCAGACAACGTCAATCTCGCCGTTACGGGTGCCGATGCTGCCGTTCTCCACTCGCGTCATGCCTAGATCTTGAACTGGCCGTTGATGCCGATGCTGGTCACCGTATCTGAACCGGGTGTGCCGGGGTCCAAGACTTGCACATTGGGTGCCAGCATCACATGCGGTGCGGCCTCGAACTCCACGCCCACGATGGTGAGGGTCTGGTCGTTGCCAGTATCCTTATAATCGATTGAGTCGTAGCGGACGAAGGCGGCGGTCTTGCTGCCCATCGTCGGTATCTTGACATTGGCCAGCACGTTGAAGCCCTTGCCGTCGTTGAAGGGGTTGGAGGCATTGCCGTCATCGGCCATCAGATACTGGCCGCCGATCCGGACCTGGTCATTCTCCCACCAGGCGTAGATTTCCTGACGCTCGGGGTCATAGCCGCTAACGCCGTTGTGGTCCGACTCCGATTGCGCAAACAGACCCACGTGGATGCCGCCGGTATGGTATTCGGCGCGGCCCGCGATTGAGTACCCGGCGCCGTTCGGGGTATGGGTGTAGCCTTCGCCGTTCATCAACGATACGTAGTAGTCGAAACTGTCACCGGCTTTGCCAAAAACGCTGACACCGATATCGGAAGAGGTTTGGGCCCCGATGAAGTCGGTGTAAGTCTTTTGCACATAGCGGTGTCCCCACAGCTTGGTCTGCAGGTAGTCCACCAGCGGGGTGTGGTTCTGACCAACCTTCATCGCAACATCGCTGTTGAACTTGTGCTGCCAGTAGGCATATTTGACGAACACGCTGCCGTCGGGCGCCTTCTGGTCCAGAGTGACGCGGACCATATTATTCTCATCCGCATGGTAACGGGTCTCGAAATAGGCCCGGTCGAAGTGGAAGCCGCTGGCCGCATCGTCTTGCGCAGAGGTGGGGTTACCGTCCACCGAAAGCGCGTTGGCGAATACCGTGGCGTTAAGCTCCAGATTGTCGTTCACCTTGTAGGCATAGGCGGGTGTGGCCGCCAAGAGGCCCGCTGCCAGGCTACCCACAGCAGTGGTAATCGCAGTTTTGCGAAAATCCATATATTTCTCTCCTCTACTCTTGCAATTTTCTGGCTTGACACCGCAGGTTGCAGCATCACCTGTTTAGCGCTTTGGCTTTGGCCCTTCTCTGGCCGGCCGCGGCGTCGATGCAGATGGATTACCCCATGGTGGAGTTCCGCCCTGCAACTGGCGCCCAGAATAGGGAGAGAATGTGACAATTCAATGACAAATGAGTGTATAGCGTCGTTTCAACGCAACATGCCGCAACCGGAAAAAGACATCGTCCGCTGTCGCTTGGGTATTTCGATGCCGCAACGTCGTGGAAGGAGATCAGAACACTGTATAAAACGCTTGCTGGGGGACTTGCCCGTATATATTGCTATGGCAGCGGCACGGCAATTTGCCCGCGCCCAAAACCGATAGCGAAATGAATATCACTCGTGGCCGCTGGTAGAGTGGTTATGATGGGTAGCTTGGAGGCGCCAAAATAATCCGTGACGCCCCATTCTCGCTGGGGACTCTCTTTTTCCAAGGCTGCCCGGGTGTGTGCCTGTTCACCGTAGTGAGTGATGGCGCCATCGGTACCTGTGG
>CAZOTG010000064.1:0-9623 GCA_964582585.1 uncultured Chromatiaceae bacterium
GGTGAAGGGTAACAGACTCAGTATCAGGTATAACCAGGGTGCTTTTTTCATCCCGGGGCTTGAGCCGCTGCCGAAAATTCTGTTAGATCCGCAGCGGCATTCAGCCTTTTTTCCTTTCTCAGTTGTCTTGCTCCAGATAGCTCAGCCCCTTGAGCATATTGAGTGCCTCGTACAAATAATAGTCGTTGCCGACCTGCGGCGGCTCCTGCTCCGACTTGTCGTCCTTGGTTTTGTCGGATTTATCCTGTTGCGTCCCCTTCTTTGCCGCAGCCTCCTTGGCTTTGGTCTTACTGCCCTCGGTCGGGTTCGCCAGATGCCCGGTCAGATTGGCCTCCTTCACTGGATCGAATTCAGGCTTGTCTGCGGCGCTGAGCTTGATGTTGCTCAAGGGGATGTCCGGGACGATACCTTCCGCCTGGATGGAGCGGCCGGAGGGGGTGAAATAGCGGGCTGTGGTGAGTTTCAGCGCGGTATCTTCGCTGATGGGCACGATGGTTTGCACTGAACCCTTGCCGAAGGATTTCTCGCCCATAATGACCGCGCGGTGATGATCCTGCAGGGCGCCGGCCACGATCTCCGAGGCAGAGGCGGAACCGGCGTTGATCAGCACCACCATGGGCGCACCGTCCAGCACATCGCCGGGCGTGGCCTTGAATTTCAGTTCGGAGTCCTTGACCCGCCCCTCGGTATAGACGATCAAGCCGCTGTCGATGAAGGCGTCGCTCACCGATACCGCAGCACTCAGTACCCCGCCGGGATTGTTGCGCAGATCCAGCACCACGCCTTTGAGGGTGCCGTCACTTTCCTTCTTGAGCTTGCTGATGGCCTCTATGAGGTTTTCAGGGGTATGGGATTGGAACTGGGTGATACGCAGGTATCCGTAGCCTTTTTCCAGGGTGTGGCTCTTGACGCTCTTTACCTTGATCACGGCGCGGGTGAGGGTGATTTTCAGGGGTTTTTCCTCGCCTTCGCGGATAATGGTTAGCACGATGTCGGTACCGGGTTTGCCGCGCATCAGGTCCACCGATTCCTTCAGGGTCAAGCCCTTCACGGGGGTATCGTCGAGACGGACGATCAAGTCTCCGGAAAGGATGCCGGCGCGTTGCGCAGGAGTATCGTCGATGGGGGACATGACCTTGACGAAGCCATTTTCCATGGTGATCTCAATGCCCAGGCCGCCAAATTCGCCCGTGGTGCCCACTTGTAGCTCTTTGTAGGCCTCGGCGTCGAGATAGGCGGAATGCGGATCCAGGTTGGAAAGCATGCCGCTGATGGCGTATTCCAAGAGCGTCTTATCGTCCACTTTCTCCACGTAGTCGCTCTTGATCTTGGCGAAGACACTCGTGAAGGCGCGCAATTCGTCGAGGGGGATGTTGGTGTCGGCGGGGGCCGTACTCCGTTCCGCCCACACGCCGTGGCCGATGGCGATGGACACGCCCAGGACGATGCCGAGGGAAAGAACGAGAAAATTGCGCTTACTGTAGTTCATGGATGACTCCGCGGCCTGTCTTTCGGGCAAAAAATGCTGCTAGAGGATACAAGTTATCTGATTCCATTTACAAGAGATATGGCGGTTATCGGTCCTATTTGTGTTTACACCAGCGCAGGGGGTCGACCGGCGTACCTTTATGGCGGATTTCGAAATACAGGCCCGCCTGCGCGTGTCCACCGTTGTTGCCGACGGTGGCGATGACATCTCCGGCCTTGACCGAATCGCCCACGTTTTTGCGTAAGTCTTGATTATAACCGTACAGACTCATATAGCCGTCGCCGTGATCGAGGATGAGCAACAGGCCAAAGCCGCGCAACCAGTCGGCGAATACCACCCGTCCGGCGGCGACCGCTCGGACGACGGCACCGTCCGCGGCGTCGATGAGGATGCCTTGCCATTTCAATTGCCCGACCTCCCGCGGCGAACCGAAGCGGGCGGCGATGGTGCCCGCGGCAGGCAGTCGCAGCTGGCCCTTCAGGCGCGCGAAAGTCTTGCCCGGCCCGCGGGGCGCGGGGATGTTCGCCAGGGCGCGGCGCAGGCGTTTCACCAGGTCCTGCAGTGACTGTTCGTCTTCTTTCAGTTGGCTGAGGCGCTGCTTGGTGTCGTGGATATCGCGATTGAGGTCCGCCAACAAAGCGCTCCTCTCGCGCCGGGAGGCCTCCAGCGCCTCGCGCTGCGTTCGTTGCCGCTCAAGCAAAGTATCCAGCGTTTGCCGCTTTTCTTGAATGGACTGTTCCAGGGTATTGAGGGTGAGCAAGGTATCGTTAAGGGTCGTGATATGTTCCGCACGGCTGCGGTAAAAGTAGTCGTAGTACCTGAGACTGCGCTGGACCTCCGAGGGTTCCGCGGCGTTGAGCAGTAATTTCAGGGAGCCCTGTTGCCCCAGGAGGTAGGCGGCGCGCAGTTGTCGGGCCAGGGCCCGGCGCTGGTCGGCGAGACGCTGTTGTTCGGTTTGCTTTTTCTCTTGTAATTCAGTGAGATTGGCCGCCTGTCGGTTGCGTTGTTTCTCCGTATCGTGGAGGGAGCGGTTCAGCGCGCCTATTTTTTGGTTCAAGGCACGGAGTTTTGCGCGTTGTTCCCGGTGCTGGCTGCGCAAGCTGTCAAGGTTATCGCTGAGCGCCTGAATGGTACTGCGCAGGTGCTGCAGTTCCGCCTCTTTGGCGCGGGCCTGCGCCGACGCCGACGGGGCGGCGGCTGCGGCCGCCGTCGTCAGCATCAGGCCGGTCAGGAGCAGGATAATCCGGGCGAGTGGCTTCAACGTTCTCCGCCGTGGTCCTTGCGGCCCCGGGAGGGGCGGGTTGTCCGAGATATTTCTAACTTAATTTTTTAACTTGATCAGAGGCTGTCCGCTCATCCCCGCGGGTCTCTCGATGCCCATGATATATAGCATGGTGGGGGCGATGTCCGCCAGGGTGCCGGTGGCGCGCAGCGCTTCGGCGGGACGGCCCACGTAGATGAACGGCGCCGGGTTGCAGGTGTGCGCGGTATGGGCCTGATTGGTGGTCTCGTCGCGCATCTGCTCCGCGTTGCCATGATCGGCCGTGATGATCAGCTCGCTGCCCGACTTTTTTGCGGCCTCGACCAGCCGTCCGAGGCAGGCGTCGATGACTTCTACGGCCTTGACCGCCGCCTTAAAAGAGCCGGTGTGGCCCACCATGTCGGTATTGGCGTAATTGCAGATGATGGCGTCATAGTGGCCGCTCTCGATGGCGGCCGCCAGTTTGTCCGTCACCTCGGGGGCGCTCATCTCCGGTTTGAGGTCATAGGTGGCCACATTGGGGGAGGGTACCAGGATCCGGTCTTCCCCCGGATAGGGTTGTTCTACCCCGCCGTTGAAGAAAAAGGTGACATGGGCGTATTTTTCCGTCTCGGCGATGCGCAGCTGATGCAGGCCGAGTTTGGCAATGTATTCCCCGAAGGTGTTGCGCAGGCGCGCGGGGGGAAAGGCCACCGGGATGTGGAAGTGTTCGTTGTATTCGGTCAGGCTTACGAAGGTCCCGAGCTTAGGGGTCACTTCCCGTTCAAAGCCCGTGAAGTCGTCTTCGATAAAGGCGCGGGTGATTTGCCTTGCCCGGTCGGAACGGTAATTCATGAAGATCACCGAATCCCCCTCGGCGATAGTTGCCGGCTGTGCGCCGGGCGGGACGACGGCGGTGGCCTGAACGAATTCATCGCTCTCGCCGCGTTCATAGGCCATTTCCAGGGCGGTGAGGGCGTCGGGCGCGCGATGGCCCTTGCCTTGGGTAAGCAGGTCATAGGCCGCTTGAATACGCGGCCAGCGGTGGTCGCGGTCCATGGCGTAATAGCGGCCGACGAGGGAGGCGATGCGTCCCTTGCCGAGCTGTTGGAAGGTATCCTGCATGGTCCGTAATGACGCGGCCGCGCTCTTGGGCGGGGTGTCACGGCCGTCTAGGAAGGCGTGCAGGTATACCCGGGAGGCGCCGCGCTCCACGGCGAGCTTGGCCATGGCCTGGATATGTTCTTCATGGCTGTGGACGCCGCCCGGTGACAGCAAGCCCAGGATATGCACGGCCTTGTCGTGGGCGATGGCCTGATCCACGGCATGGGTGAGGGTATGGTTGGTGAAGAACATGCCGCTCTTGATGGCGCGGCTGATGCGGGTGAATTCCTGGTAGACCACCCGTCCCGCCCCCAGATTGAGGTGTCCCACTTCGGAGTTGCCCATTTGCCCCGCGGGCAGGCCGACCTCGGTGCCGGAACAGCGGATCAAGAGATGGGGTTGCTCTTGCCATAGCCTGTCCCATACAGGGGTTTTGGCGTTGAGTATGGCGTTGTCTTCACGACTTTCGCTGTACCCCCAGCCGTCCAGCACGATTAAAACAGCAGGTTTACCAGTTAGTTCGCTCATAGTTCGCTAAACATATCTAAAGAAAATCCGGATAAGATTAATCAAGACCCGCACGCAATCACTCGCGGCCGCCGCGCCGTCCGGGGCCGGATGACAAAGGTCATCAAGATCTTAAGTTTCCTCAGACCGGTGGCTAATTGTATAATCTTTCGCGTTCAAAGACAGCACCGAGATGAGGGTTGTAACGAACGGTAGCGCCAGTCCGTACACATAACAACCGCTGAGGTTAATAACTATGGATGACATGAATGCCGGCCTGCCCACCAACGATCAGGATATCGAACAGGCGGCGCGCTCGCTCAAGGCCATGTCGCACCCGTTGCGGTTGAAGATTTTATGTGCCCTGGGGAACAAGGAGATCAGCGTGCAGGATATCGTGGAGATGGTCGGCACCTCCCAGAGCAATATCTCCCAGCACCTGGGCATTTTGCGGGAAAAGGGGATTTTAATCACGCGCAAACATGCTAATCGTGTCTACTATCGGGTGGGAGATAAACGCACCCTGCGATTGATCGGAATGATGCGAGACGTCTTTTGCAGTCAAACCCCATAGTATCAACAGACCCTGGGGCCAATTGAATCGGGTGAATATCGTTCCAGTTGAAACAGCCCTTGCCTCCTTCCGCAGCGGCAGGAGGAGGCAAATATATCATTGCGTATGAGTTCCATGGGACAGTTAGGCGAATTTGTAGTTAACCACTGGTTGTTGGTGCTCGCCTTGGTGGTAATCGTGGCGTTGTTGTTAATGGATGCCATGAAACGCCGTGTATTGTGCTTCCAGGACATCAAGCCCCAGGAGGCGGTGCGCTTGATCAATCATGATGGGGCGGTTGTCGTGGATGTGCGCGAAGACAAGGAGTATCACGAAGGGCATGTACTCAACGCCGTTCATATCCCTTACGGACTGATGGAGGAGCGTCTGGATGAATTGGATGCCTATAAGGCGCAGCCCTTGATCGTGTATTGCCGCACCGGGCAACGTTCGGCCCAGGCCGGCGTGTTGTTGCGTAGGCAGGGCTTCGAGCGCGTCTATAAACTCAGCGGCGGCATGTTGGCGTGGCGCGGCGCGGACCTGCCGGTGGTCAAATGACGTCGCCGGGTCGATATGCAGACGTTTTCAAGACGGCGGCGGCGACACACATAACAGACACTAAAACGATTCATCTTTGAATAAAAGAACTATGGAGAGAAACAGCATATGGCGGAGACACCCAGGCAAGACGCACAGACGCAATTTGCGATCCAAAAAATTTATGTCAAGGACCTCTCCTTCGAGACACCCAACTCCCCCCAGGTGTTTCTGGAGAAGTGGGAGCCCGACGTCAATTTGCAATTGAGCAACACCTCCGCGGTATTGAGCGATAACACTCACGAAGTGGTATTGAGTCTGACAGTGACTGCCAAGCTCGGGGATAAGACCGCCTATCTGGCAGAGGTGCAACAGGCGGGCATCTTCAACATCGAGGGTTACGACGAGACCCAGTTGAGCGCGGTGATCGGCAGCTATTGTCCCCATGTCCTGTTTCCCTATGCCCGCGAAGCGGTATCCGATCTGGTGACCCGCGGCGGCTTTCCTCAGCTGCTGTTAGCGCCGCTCAATTTTGACGCCTTGTACCGTCAGCATTTGGAGCAGGGGCAGCAAGAGCAGGCGGGTGACAGCAAGCATTAACGGCCTGTGCAGGCACGGCGCGTCGCCAGTCCTGCGCCAGGAGAGGCGGGTATGGGCATGAACGTCGACCGCCCCGCCATCGCGGTGCTGGGCGCCGGTTCATGGGGGACCGCGCTGGCGACCCTACTGGCGGGCAATGGTCAAAGCACCTTTTTATGGGGGCGCGATGCGACGCGCATGGCGGAGATGGCGACGATGAGGTGCAATCCCCGCTATCTCGCCGAGATCGCTTTTCCGCCGCTGTTGCAAGTGGAGAGCGATCTCGGCCGGGTGGTAGGCCAGGCGGGCGAGCTGTTGGTGGTGGTGCCCACCCAGGGTTTTCGGGCACTGCTGCAAGAGATTGCACCCCGCTTGCCGGGGGAGACGCGGGTGGCCTGGGCAAGCAAGGGCCTGGAGCCCGGCAGCGGCAAGCTGTTACACGAAGTGGCCGCCGAAGTGCTCGGTGCAGAGCGGCCCACGGCAGTGGTTTCGGGCCCGACCTTCGCCCGGGAAGTGGCCCAGGGACTGCCCACGGCAGTGACCGTGGCCTCCGCCACGCCAGGGTTCGCCGCGGACCTGGCGACGCGCTTGCACAGCAGCTATTTCCGCGCCTATACCAGTGACGATGTGGCCGGCGTGGAGGTGGGCGGCGCGGTGAAGAATGTCCTGGCCATTGCGGCGGGCATCGCCGATGGCCTGGGGTTCGGGGCCAACACCCGCGCCGCCTTGGTGACCCGGGGCTTGGCCGAGATGATGCGGCTGGGCGTGGTGCTGGGCGGGCGGCGCGAGACCTTCATGGGCTTGGCCGGCCTGGGGGACCTGGTGCTCACCTGTACCGACGATCAGTCGCGCAACCGCCGGGTTGGTTTGGCGCTGGCGCGTGGCCAGACGCTGGCGGAGGCCTGTGCCGGGGTGAGACAGGTGGCGGAAGGGGTGCACGCCGCCCGCGAGGTGCAGGGTCTGGCGCACAGGCACGGTGTGGAGATGCCCATCACCGATCAGGTCTACCGGGTGCTATACGACGGCCTGGCGCCCCGTGCCGCGGTGCAGGCCTTATTGCAACGGGAGCAGAAGGCGGAAGGACTGTGACGGCGTGGTGAAGGCCGGCGCAGTCCCGCAGTGGAGAGGGCTATGAAGGCGATGATCTTGGCGGCGGGCCGTGGTGAGCGCATGCGTCCCCTCACGGATACCACGCCCAAGCCCTTACTCCGCGTCGGTGGCCATTGCCTGATCGAATATCACCTCAGGGCCTTGGGGAATGCCGGGGTTCGGGAGGTGGTTGTCAATCTGGGTCATTTAGGGGAACAGATCGAGGCGCTCCTCGGCGACGGCGGCCGCTACGGCCTTGCCATCCGCTATTCCCGGGAAGGGGAGCGGGTCCTGGATACCGGGGGCGGTATCCGCCATGCCCTGCCCTGGTTGGGCCCGGAGCCGTTCCTGGTGGTCAACGGCGATATCTTCAGCGATTACCCCTTTGAGCGCTTACCGGCGCAACCCGCCGGACTTGCCCATTTGGTGCTGGTCGCCAACCCCCCTCATCATCCCCGCGGCGATTTTGCCTTAGTGGGGGGAAAGGTGCATAGCGAAGGGGGGTCTTGCCTTACCTTCAGCGGCATCGGCGTGTATCGCCCGGAGTTCTTTGCCGATTGCGTTGGCGGGGCGTTTCCCCTGGCGCCTTTGTTGCGGCGCGCCATGGCGGCGGGGCAGGTGAGCGGTGAACGCTATGCCGGGGTATGGTGCGATGTGGGGACGCCGCAACGTTTGCAGGAACTGGCGGCGCGCTTGGAAGGCCGATCCGGGGAGGGGATGGTTGAGTAAGTTCAATCGCCGGTGGGGATGATGCTGAACTCTTTGATTTGCTCCATCTTGCTCAGGGTCTCGGCGAGGTAACGCAGGTTGTTGGCGTCATGGGTGCGAACGGTCATTTGATACTCGAATATCCTGCCCTCTTCCACCAGCTGATAACTGGGGGGGCCGGGGGAGATGTCATGGGCCTTGATGACCTCGCAGAGTTCGTCGAGGGATAGCAGGTTTTGCCGTTGAAAGCGCGTGGCCAGCCTGGCATAGCGCAGCGTCGGCATGATGGATTCTACCCAGCGGAACACCGCCAGGGCGCCGAGAGCGAGGGCTACCCCTAAGCCGGCAGCCGAGTAGAAGCCCATCCCGATCACAATGCCGATGGTGGCGGTGATCCAGATGGAGGCGGCGGTGGTGAGGCCCCTTACCGTGAAACGCTCTTTGATGATGACCCCGGCACCCAGAAAGCCGATGCCGGTCATGATGCCCTGGGCCATGCGGGTGGGGTCGATGCGCAGGGTTTCAATGGGGGCGTTGGCGAGCAGCTCCCATTGGTAGACCGACACCAGCATCAGCAAGGTGGATGAACTGCACACCAGGATGTGGGTGCGGAAGCCGGCGGGCCTGCCGTGGTAGGTGCGCTCGAAGCCGATGATGCCGCCGGCGAGCAATGCCCAGCACAGCCGGCTTGCCACCGTGAAAACCTGATCATCCATCCTGGTAACGCCTCCTTGAGTTGGCCGTAGGTTATTGTTGTACTACGGCTCTTGCCGCAGGGCGCAGGGATTATAGCCCAATCTATGGCCGGTCCCGGGGGCCAAAATCGTCTTGCCCTGATAGGCCTCCCTGCCGTCAATAAATAAATCGGATGGCGGCCCGGAATGCTGAATAGCGGGATAGGAAAGGGTCTATGGTAAGATAAGTATTGCGGCTATGGGCTATGGCCGTTGATTGGATTCTACCTTCGAGTGAGCGGTATTACTGTCGCAATTTTAAGAATTTAGTAGTGGCAGCCGACATAACAGCTGTAAGTCTATTTCTGCAATATGATAAAAGATAAGGTGAGTTTCGGGGCAGCGCACCGCCTATGCTGAATGCGCTGGCCGACGCCACGATATGTCGTGGTATACCGTGGAGGGTCTGAGAAATGAAGGCTAAAGATCGCCGCCTGGCGGAATTGAAGAATGCCATCCCGGAAGTGCCGCCGGAAGAGGCCTTGGCATTGCACAAACAGGGAGCGGTGTTGCTCGATGTCCGCGAGGCCGACGAGGTTGCCAACGGCAGCCCCAAAGGGGCTTTGCGTATGGGGCGCGGGTTTCTGGAGCTGCGTATCGAAGACGCCGTGCCGGAGCAGGATCAAACACTATTGGTGATGTGCGCCGGCGGCGTGCGTTCACTGTTCGCCGCGGAGACCCTGCGGCAACTCGGCTATCGCAATGTGAAATCGGTGGCGGGTGGTTTCAGTCGCTGGAAGAACAACGGATTGCCCTTCGAGATGCCGCGCGTCCTGGACGACGACGCCCGGGAGCGTTATGCGCGCCATTTGTTATTGCCCGAGGTGGGTGAGCAAGGGCAATTGAAGCTCATGGACAGCAAGGTATTGCTGATCGGTGCCGGCGGACTGGGTTCGCCTTCTGCTTATTATTTGGCGGCAGCCGGGGTCGGTACCTTGGGTCTGGTGGATCACGACGTGGTGGACCGCAGTAATCTGCAGCGACAGATTCTTCATACTGAAAACCGTGTCGACACGCCCCAGGTTTCCTCAGCGCGCGAGGCCCTGGAGTCGCTCAACCCGCGGGTCAAGAGCGTGGGCGATG
>CAZOTG010000065.1:0-9537 GCA_964582585.1 uncultured Chromatiaceae bacterium
TTCATTGCGGTACCAAACGGCCGAATCCGTCCAGGAAACCCCGGTCAACGCTACAATGTCCTGATCGCCGTCTCCATCCAGGTCGCCGGTACGGAGCATCGACGCCCCCTGATTGCTATCGACTATAAAGCGGGTAAAAGTCCCACCTCCATCATAGCGATACCAGTAGATTCCCGGGTACCCCACTGGGGTAATCACACCACCCCCCACGTCGGTAGGAACCTCATGGATTAACGAAACAACAATATCGCTATTCCCATCGTTATCCATGTCACCCTTCGCTATCACGCTTGGGGAATAGCTATCATCAGGATCCACTATCAGTTTGGTGCTGAAGCGACCGCCGTCATTTCGCCACCAATCAAGCTCACCAGTAAGGCCAAAATTTGTCCCGCTGATGGTTACAGTCAATTTACCGGCGAGAACATCAGTGTCTCCGTCCTGATCCACATCCAAAGTATGAATGGCCGAAAATGTGGGGAGAACGGATGTCGACCCGCCAAAAATAGTCGTCAGGGTTTCAATTTCGACGGGAGTGAAATCACCATATACGTTCAGGTCATTTTTCCACCATATCAATGCACTGCTGGTAGACGATGAAGTGGTAAGAAAATCCGGATAACCGTCGCCGCTCAAGTCACCAGGAAACACAATACGATTGCTCCACTGACTCGTCTGAATCGGACAAACACCTACAGAGCAGCCGGTAGGAGTATGCGAACCGAGCACGTCAATGATTTTCGTAAAATTCCCCGCGCCATCATTGCTGAATACCCGGATGTCAACGTTGCTCGATCCGTTACCGACCATTCCTACCACGTCTAGATCACCATCGAGATCGACGTCTACAGCGCCGACGGTTCGGGCTCCGCCCCATACCGTAGGGTCAAGGACATTTTTCGAAAAAACAGGCGTTGCCGCGGCCGTAGCCGGCCCCAGCGCCGGCACTATGCCCATGAAGACGGCCACGACGACAAGCATCATGCTGCGGCAACCTCGCACCAGCTTGTCTTTATACTTCGTCATGCGTATTACAAATAACCTCATACTTCTATCTCACGAATGCTCGACCAGCGCCTACGGCCTGCCGGGGCACTGAGCATTTCTTCTTCCTCCGGTATTACACTCTGTGGCATTTTGCGAATAATCGAAGACGGAGGCCCAATCGAAGTTATAGGAATCGAAACCACTGCCATCCGCATAATCGTAGACGCCCTTATCGAACCAAGAACCCGCCTTATTCCAGCCGATGGAGGTGTTCCATCCCGCCCCGGGCGTGAACGTATAGCGCCCGGCGCTGACCTGTGACTGATCCGCCATGTTCATGGAAAAATCCGCCGCCCCGGCTTCTGGCAACTTGGGATCATCCAGGGTTTGATTGATGACGATAGGAATGGGAGTATTCTTGTCGGAGAAGCTGACGCCGCGCATGTCCGCCACAAACACCTCGTTTAAGGTGCCGTCGTTGACGCTTTGGGTGATCCTCGCTTTGCCATCCAGCAACGGCTTGTAAATCTCCATGTCCACGCCGCCACCGCTGAGGACCATGCGGAACACCATCCTGTCGGGAAATTGCGTTCCCGTCCCCGTGTAAGTGTTGTCATGCAGGACGCCCAAGGGATCTTCAGAATTGCCGCAAGAGTTCCCTGACGATAAAGATTGGCCTATCGAGCAAATGGCGCCGTTATAAGCCTCTTCATGACCGCCGCCGTCGAGGCCGAAGGGAATAGTCGACTCTCCAGCTATAGACGTATTTCGCCCAAAGCGCGTGTAATACTCCATGGCAAAACCGCTGGAGGGATCGCCCACTACATTGCGCCAGTAATCGACACCATTGACGTTTACGACTTCTTGGGAAAAGGCCGTGCCGTCACCGCCGTTGCAACCGACTCCCGCCGCGCAGGAACCCTCGAAAAAATTACCGCCGCCGCCCAGCCAGAATCCGGTGGGATCGGTATTGGCGGGACGGCTAAAATTCAACAGAAAATCGGCGTGTACAGGGCACACCCCGCCGGCGATAACAAGGAAGGCGCTGAGAAGAAAAAAACTTATCTTATTATTACGCGTACTCACCTAATCTCCGCAGAGAAAATCCAGGTTGTACGTCCTTGTGATTATCCATAAATGGGCAAGTGGATGGTGCCCATATTTCTTATTATGTCACACATTTATGCCATAAAATTTCTGTAAGACTTTTGTAATATTTTGATGAAACTAATTTTTTTCATAAAACATTATGGTTTATAACGGATTCCGACATCCAATTCTTTATCCCCAGAATTAAATGTACTAGTGCTCAAGCCGCTTGAAGCTATGGTGGCGGCAGCAGAATAAATAAAATCTCTTATTAACAATATGTTAATTATAGGCTGGGGCCAAGTGGAATTATGCACGGCACGGACCACGAGACCGATTTCCGTGGCCGTTGGCTCAGAGGAGCTTTTTAAGGGAAATTCAATTGACGATGATGAGCGGGCTTGTTGCGAATTTCAGGGAGTTAACTCCTTGCCGGCAATCCTCATAAATAGGATAGTCCGTTCTAAATCAAATGGATATTTAATGATTGCGTCGCGAAAGGTTGAGCGCTTTGTTCTCGCTAACCTGGCGGCCATCCCATTCGGCGCCCCCCAAGCACATGAAGATGCACGTGAAATACGCTCTGACCGGCACCCTCATTGCAATTCATCACCGTGCGGTAACCTGAGTCCGCGACCCCCATTTTTTCCGCCACCTTCTTGGCGGTCAGATACATCTCGCCCACCAGGACGTCATGCTCGGGCTGCAGATCATTCAAGGTTGCGATGTGCTTCTTCGGCACCACCAGGACATGGACAGGCGCCTGGGGATTGATGTCGCTGAACGCCAGTATCGCGTCATTCTCGTAGACCACGTCCGGCTTGATGCTGCCGTTGACCATCTTGCAAAACAGGCAATCTTCCATCCTGAACTCTCCTGTGTTGACCTTTGAAAGCCTCCCTCTATCCTAATGAAACGGCGAAGCCTCCTCCAAACTGAGAAAACTGAAACGGCCGTGCATGGCATCGGGCAACAGGCGCCGAAAATCCGCGCCGGCCACTTGGATCAACTCCTGATGATCGCCCCCTTCAAAGTAGACTTCGGGTTGCATGATCAGGATGTCATCGACGATCACCTCCAGGCCATAGACCTGTCCCAAGGGGGGAATCGCCCCCACCGCGCAGTCGTTGAACAAGGACCTCAGTTCCGACTCGGTGGCCAAACCCAAAGGCCGTCTCAACTGCACGTGCAAACTCCCCAAACGCAAGCGGTGGCTGGCAGGTACCACGGCGATGAGATACCCCAGTTCGTCCCGCAACACCACGCTCTTGGCGAGGCGTCGTGCGGGTATGCCAGCGGCATGCACGGTCGCCATACTGAACTTGGTAGGGTGATGGCTCATCACCCCATAACGTATGCCGCTCTTGATAAGATATCGTTCGACTGAGAGCGCCAACGCCATACCGCCTCCTTGGGTATCCGCGACAGACCGCTTTGGGTTGCAATCCTTTTTGCCAACTATGAATATAAGCGTCATCAGGCCGCGATACAACCGTCCGCCGATTTCCGGAGCAAACCCCTGCTATATTGAGAAAGAGCCGCTATGCACGTTACCTTGGTCCAAGTCCATGTCAAACCGGAACATATCGCCGAGTTTATCGCCGCGACCCGCGCCAACCGCCTGGCATCGATCCGCGAACCGGGGTGTCTTCGCTTCGATGTCCTGCAGTCCGCCGATGATCACTGCCGTTTTATCCTGTACGAGGCCTACCGGGGCGCATCCGATGCCGCCGACCACAAGGAGACCGACCATTACCTGACATGGCGCAAGCAAGTAGCCGAGTGGATGGCGGAGCCGCGCCAAGGCATTCGCTACACCGGCCTGTTTCCCGTGACGTCATGATCGATATCTCCGCCTTCACCCTCTCCCGCCTGCCGCGCATCCTGTTCGGCGCCGGACGCATCGTCGAGGTTCCCGTCCTGGTCCGCGAGTTCGGCCGGCGCGCCCTGCTGGTCACCGGCAAAGGTTCTTTCCAAGGTTCGCCTTATTGGCGACCGTTTGTCGACGGTCTGGCGCAACAGGATATGGTGTGGGAACAGGAGACCGTCTCCGGCGAACCTTCACCGCAATGGGTGGACGAAACCGTGGCACGGCATCGCGCCAGCGACATCGACGTGGTGATCGGCGTCGGCGGCGGCAGCGTGCTCGATGCCGGCAAGGCGGTCGCCGGCCTGCTGCCTCACCATGTCTCGGTGCTGGATTATCTGGAGGGGATAGGGACCGGACATTACGCCGGTCCGGCGCTGCCTTATATCGCCGTACCCACTACCGCAGGCACCGGCAGCGAGGCCACCAAGAACGCCGTGCTCAGCGTCCAAGGACCGGAGGGCTTCAAGAAATCCTTCCGTCACGAATGCCTGGTCCCCGCCTATGCGGTGGTGGACCCCCAACTGCTCGCCACCTGCCCACGGACGCAGATCGCCGCCAACGGCATGGACGCCCTCACACAATTGATGGAATCCTATGTCTCCAGCAAGGCCAACCCCCTGAGCGACGCCTTGGCGCTGAGCGGTATCCGCGCCGTAAAGCAGGGCTTCTTCCCGGCCTGGGAGGGCGGCGAAAACGCCGCCGCCGCGGGTCGCAGCGCCATGGCCTATGCCGCCCTGCTGTCGGGCATCACCCTGGCCCAAGTGGGCCTGGGCGCGGTACACGGCCTGGCCTCCCCTCTGGGCGCGTTCTTTCCCATCCCCCACGGCGTGGTGTGCGGCACCCTATTGGCCGCCGCCACCGAGGCCAACATCCGGGCACTACAAGACCGGCAGTCACAACATCCGGCATTGCGAAAATACGCCGAACTGGGGGCCTTGCTGAGCGACAGCCAATCCGCCACACCGCATGCCGCCTGCGCCGCTCTGGTAGAGGTGCTCCACGAGTGGACCGTCCGGCTCGGCCTGCCGCGATTGCGCGACTACGGCGTGGCGCCCGGGGACTTCACCAAGATCATCGCCCACTGTCACGGCACCAGCATGAAGACCAATCCCATCGTCCTCAGCGATGAAGAGGTGTATGCCATCCTCGATCAAAGGTGGTGAAGGCGTGCCGTGGTTTCCACCCATGCGCAACAAGCCTCGATTCCGACTGAAGATCCTGCCTGCGCTGTTGCTGTGCCTGTGCGGTGCCACCGCTCACGCCCAGTCCCTGCCGCGTTGGGAAGTGGGCATAGGCCTGGGCGCACTCGCCCTGCCTTATTACCGCGGCGCCGACAGCGGCCGTACCTATCTTCTCCCGGTCCCCTATGTGCAATACCGCGGCGAGCGCCTGCGCGTGGACGAGGAAGGCATCCGCAGTTACCTGTTCCGCAGCGACCGCGTCAAATTGAACTTCAGTCTCGCGGGCGGCGTGCCGGTACCCAGCGATAGTAGCAGCGCCCGCATCGGCATGCCCAGTCTCAATCCCACCGTGGAGATCGGGCCGTCGCTGGAGGTGTTGTTATGGAATGCCGGCGAACGCGACCGCGCACTATGGTTGAAGGTGCCGCTACGGGCCGCCTTCTCAGTGGACTGGGAAAATGTCGATCATCATGGCTGGGTACTGGCGCCCTATGTCGAATACGGCATGCGCAAAGGCAATCCCGCACAGCCCTGGCTCATCAACCTGTCCCTCGGACCGCAATTCGCCGACCAGGCCTATCACGATTATTTTTATGAGGTCGCGCCGGCCTACGTCACCGCGACCCGGCCTGAATATCACCCTGATGCCGGTTATTCGGGGAGCCGCCTGACCTTGAGTGTCCAGAAGCGCTGGGGGTCCTATTGGCTGGGAGCCTTCGTACGCTATGACAGCCTGCAGGGCGCCGCTTTCGTCGACAGCCCGCTGGTGCAACAGCGCCACTATTACGCGCTGGGCGCGGCGTTCATAAAATTATTAGCGGTGTCGAAGAAGCCTGAGGAAACGCCTTGACAGCCACCACTATCGATCGACGCCGCAGGCCCCCACGCGCTCGCCGTGCATGTCATAGCGCATATTCAAATGGCGGTCGCCGCCGATCTCCGTGATCGACACATCCATGCCGCCCTCAAACTTCTTGCCGGCATAGGTGATCTTACCGTCTCCTACCATCTTTCCCTTTTCATCGGCGCATTCGATTCGCCAGGACACGTCATTACCGACGATGGTTCTATGGGAGACCTGGCAACGCTGGCTGGGTTGGGTGGAGTTGGGCAGTGGATCCTGCCGGGTGATGCACTTGCTGGATTTGATCGCCGGCACCGGCAGGATGCCGCCCTGGACACGGATGGTCACGATGGTCTCCCAGTATCCCTCCTCCAGATTGAGTTCATCCGCGGCCGATACCGCACCCGGAAGCAACAACACCGCCAACATGGCGCGGCGGACCGCGATTTCAAGCATTTTCACCACGATTCATTCCTGCTGTCTGCCTAGGCAAAGGCCGACAAGTTTAGCATAGGCGCCGGACCGCGGTGTCGATCCTGCCGTCGGCATGCAGACGCAGCTGGCGATAGCCCGGCGGCCGGCTGTCCACAATGCACCGATCGCTGTTGGGCAGGAACTGCATACAGGTAGCGGGACAACCCAGCAAACGCACCCCGCGCCGGCTGGCGTCGTATTCCTGGTGAATATGTCCCCACACCACGCCGCGTACTTGGGGAAAATCGGCGATCACCCGCCATAAGTCGGCGCCGTTGCTCAGCCCTATGGCATCCATCCACGGACTGCCGATGGGCACGGGCTGGTGATGCACGCACAGCAGGGCATGATAATCGCGTCCCGCCGTCAAGCATGCCTCGAGACGAGCGAGTTCATTATCGCTCAAGCGCCCTCCCACCTCCCCCGGAACCACCGAGTCCAACAAAACGATCTGCCACGCACCCAGCCGCAACTCGGCCGCTGTACTGACATTCCCGGAACTAAGAAACCGTTTCATCATCTCCGGATCATCATGATTCCCGGCCAGACAATAGACCGGCGCACCGAAACCCCCAAAGGACTGGGCAAGACGTCGATAGCCTACCTGAGATTCATCGTGCACCAGATCGCCGCTTGCCAGGATAAGATCGGGGGAAGGATCTAGACGCCGCGAAAGGCCCTGCACCTCGGTTAGCGATTCCCAAACGTTCACGCCCATCAAGGTCTCCGCCGGATCGGCGAAGAGATGGCAATCGGAAAATTGCAGGACGTGGATGACGCCGGGATCAACGACCATGGACAACACGCAGGCTGTGGGGTATCGGATAAGGATACCCGAAGCCGCGACGGGCGGGAAAGGCTTAAGGGTTAACGCCTGGAATTATTCGAAACAGATTTCCACGAAGAATTTACCGGCCGAGGTGGAAAAGGGGATCATGATCTTCGGCCCCTTGGATTTATGGCTGATATGATGATTCTTTCCCGCCACTACCGCAGGGATCGCCATATCAAAGTCGTAGCCTTGTTCCGACAACATTCTCTTCGCGCCGCCGGTCACCATGTTGGTGATTTCCCCCACCAGATCCGTCACGGTGGAGTTAACCGCCGTCACCTCTTCGCCGAGCATGCGCTTGGCGATGTCGAAGATCGCCGCTGATGAAAAGGTGATGGCCAAGGAGCCTTTCACATCGCTGCTGGCCATACCGATGATGCCGGTCACATCACCGTAGGCGATATCCTCTTCCTTGCGCTGGGGTTTGCCGGGGGTCACCTTGACGTTCGCCATGGTCTCCAGCACATTGATAATCGACTCCAGAAAAGGATTGATGAACTCCGCTTTCATTGCATGCCCCTCTTGCATGAACAATCGTCCGTGACCATCGTATCGGCGGACAGGGCGAAAACTAAATAGTTAGAATCTGGATGGTTTGACGGCTACCTCGTCGCGCAGATAGACCGGCAAGGCCTGCTCGGCAGCTACCGCCTCGCCGCGCCCATACCCCGCCGCCGCCAACGCCGCGACGTCACGGGCGGCCGGGTAGCGCCGACCGTCCCACGCGCCCGCCGCCTCCCTCAGCCGCGCCTGCAACGCCGGGAGATACGCCTCCCATCCCGTACCGGCGCCGTACCAGCCATCCCCGCTGGGGAGCGGGACCCGCGACGGCGGACACACCACTTCTTCACCGTGCAATTGCATCAGCCCGTTCGCCTCGCTTTCGTAGACGCCCCAATACACCTCTTGGATACGGGCATCGACGGCGGCGAGAACGCGGCGGATTCCCTTTTCCCTATACATTCCTTGCGCCAGCGCGGCCAGCGACGAAACCGCCACCACCGGCAGATCCGCGGCAAAGGCGATGCCTTGCGTGACGCTGGCGGCGATACGCAAGCCGGTAAAGGCCCCGGGACCGCGGCCGAAGGCCACGGCGTCCAGGTCATTGACCCGCAACCCCGCCTCGTTCATCAAGTCATCGATCATGGGCAGAATCAGTTGCGCATGCTCCCGCGGCGCCAAGCGGTAACGCTCTCGCACCTCGCCCGCGATGGACAAAGCGGCGGAGCAGGCCTCGGTGGAGGTATCGATGGCCAGCAATTTCACGGCGCAAACACCTCCGGCGCCCTGTCAAATCCGCCCGACAAATCCTGCGCCGCCGGTTCCTCGGCGAAGAAGCGCTGTATGTCCGCCAATGTGCGCGTATGGGTCATGGGCGGCAGACTCGCCAGAAACACCCGGCCATAAGGCTTGCTCAGCACGCGCGGATCGCACAGCATCAGGACTCCGCGATCCCGGCTGTCGCGGATCAAACGGCCGACCCCCTGCTTGAGGGCAATCACCGCCCGGGGCAGTTGATAGTCGCGGAACGGCTCTGCGCCGCGGCGACGCAAGGATTCCAAGCGGGCCTGCAATACCGGCTCGCCGGGCGAGGCGAAGGGCAGTTTATCGATGATCACCACCGACAACGCGGGACCGCGCACGTCCACGCCCTCCCAGAAACTACTGGTGCCCAGCAATACCGCGTTGCCCAAGCTCCGAAAACGATGCAGCAATTCCCGGCGCGGCGCCGTGCCCTGAATCAACAACGGATAGGAAATCTCGTCCCGCAGCAAGGCGGCCGCCTCCTGCAAGGCGCGGTGACTGGTGAACAACACAAAGGCACGGCCGCCGCTGGCCTGCAACACCGGGAGCGCCGCCTTCACCACCTCCGCCGTGTAGTGGGGTGTGGCGGGAAGCGGCAATCCATTTGGTATATATAACAATGCATTATTCTTGAAATCGAAAGGACTTTCCCACTGTTCGGTTGCCCCGTCCTCCACCCCGAGACTGGCGCAAAAGTGGCTGAAATCCCTGGCCACCGCCAGGGTCGCGGAGGTGAATATCCACGCGGCCCGCAGACCCTGCACATGGTTTTGAAAGACATCGCCGACCTGCAAGGGGGTGAGATGCAGGGCAAAGCTGCGCGTGTAGGTCTCGAACCACTGCACCTGCTCATCCGCGGGTGCCTGTTGAAACAGCGCCAGACGTTGGGCCAGTACCTCGCTGCGCTGCCAGCAATGCTGCAGGCCCTTGCCGCGTTCCGCCGCCTGCTCCAAGG
>CAZOTG010000066.1:0-9235 GCA_964582585.1 uncultured Chromatiaceae bacterium
GTGTCCAAAGACCCTATAGGTTGCGGCCGAAATCCGCGGCGGCGGTGTTGCGCCGCTTGCCCGTACCGCCAAGTACTGTGCTGCGCGTCGCGCCTTGCCGCCGCGGATTTCGGCCAGCAACGCGGTGCGCGGGATATTATGAGATAGGTTCTAGGGCATCCTCCGCAAGGACCGTCGCAGACCATCGCCCTTGAACCAGATGGTTCACGTGGGAACGCTAGCAGCATCTTTAGGCTTTCCGCGTTATGCGGACATGCACACCAACGCTGTCGTAGCGCCCCCGAAGGGATTGTATTAGGGTCAAGGAGTAACTTGGACCGCTAACAAGAACTGCAGAGGATGCTATGTGATTCTACCCCGAAACCCATGGAGTGCAAAATTGAAGAGGTTCACAGATCCATCTGTTTAGTGTCTTGGAGGGCGGTGTCGATCTTGTTCTGCAGGCTGCGGATGCGGCTGCCCAGGGTGGTGTCGTGAAATTCGTTTTCTGAACGGGCCTTGAGCAGCTCATGGCTGAGATTGAGGGCGGCCATCACCGCGATGCGGTCCGTGCCGATGACCTTGCCGCCATCGCGGATTTCCTTCATCTTTTTGTTGAGATAGCTGGCCGAACGCAGCAATTCCTCCTGCTCCTCGGGGGGGCAGGCGACCCGATATTCCTTGTCGAGGATGTTAATGGTGACGGCGTTGGCACCGCTGCTCATGTGATTATGCTTCCAAGGCTTTAAGGCGGGTCAAGATCGACTCGGTTTGGGTGCGGGCCAGGTCGTTCTTCTGTTTCAACTTTGCCCGTTCCGCCACCAGGCTTGCCTGTTGCTTGCGTAGCAGGCGGTTTTCCTCCTTGAGGCGGTGGCAGCCGCGGATGAGTTCATCGATGCGATGTTCCAGGCTTTTGAGGTCGGCGTCGGTTATGGGTTTTGATTTCTCGGTAGTCATAGCACACCAATATAGAGCGGCCCCGGTACAGGGTCAATCGCCGTAAGGCATTTGAAAAATGACCAGCATGTCTGTGATGCGGGTTTACCGGTTTAATACCGGTGTTTTTTGTCTTGCATCACCTGTAGGCTCGGTCCCCCTCTAAGCTTTGCAAGCGACTGCGGGGCGGATAGGTAGGAACCGGCGCTCATGATAGCATAGGCCGGTCTTTGGAGAGGGGGATGGTCATGGCGGTGGGTGGTTTTTTCACCTTATATATAGGGAGTGGCGTGGGGCGATGAGCGGCTCGGAGCATGTGGTTGATTTTGCTCATATCGCTACCATTTTCCGGCACCTCGGTCTGAGCCTGGACCCCGCGGAGTGCCACGGCTGTTTGTGCGGCTTGTTGTGCGCCACCGACGCGGTGCAGGGCGCCGCCTGGGTAAATCAAGTACTTGCCGGCAAATTGGGCCTCCCCGAGCCCGGGGCCGCGCCCCACCAGAACGGCGCCGAGGGCGAGGAACGCACCGCGTTACTGATCCTCTATAAAGAGACCGCCGGCCAGTTGGATGACCCCAATTACGGATTTTCCCCGCTGCTGCCCGACGATGAGCAACCCTTGCGGCAACGGGTCGAGGCCCTGTCCCGCTGGTGCCAGGGGTATTTGCTGGGGCTGGGCCTGGGAGGCGTGCAGGAACAGTCCGGCCTGTCCGGGGAAAGCCACGAGGTGATGCGGGATTTTGTGGAGATTTCCCGTCTGGGGCACGGCGAAGACGGCGAGAATGAGGAAGACGAGGCGGCCTTCGCCGAGATCGTGGAATATGTGAGGATGGCGGTGCTGTTGGTCTATGAAGAATTGCGGCCGCTGCGCGCGGCGCGTCCTCCCGGCGCGCCGGTTCATTGAACTGAACGGAAGGTCGAAAGGACAACTGAGGTGTTGGACAACAAGGAGTTCGCCAAGCGGCGTCGCCAGTTGATGCGCATCATGGGCGCCGATACCATCGCCATCCTGCCCGCGGCGACGGTGCGCTATCGCAATCGCGACGCCGAGTATCCCTACCGCCAGGACAGCGATTTCTATTACCTGACCGGCTTTCGCGAACCGGAGGCGGTGGCGGTGCTGGTGCCGAATCGTGCGCACGGCGAATATATCCTGTTTTGCCGGGAGCGGGATCCGGAGATGGAGACCTGGCACGGCCGCCGCGCCGGTACCGATGGCGCCCGCGAAATCTACGATGCCGACGACGCCTTTCCCTTCAGCGATATCGACGACATCCTGCCGGGCCTCATCGAGAACAAGGAACGCATCTATTACAGCATGGGCTACAGCCCCGAGTTCGACCAGCAGGTGATGGGCTGGGTGAACAGCATTCGCGCCAAGGTGCGCGGCGGCAGCCATGCGCCGGTGGAGTTCGTGGCCCTGGAGCATGTGTTGCACGACATGCGTCTCTACAAGAGTCCCGCCGAGGTGAAGATGATGCGCCGTGCGGCGCGGATCGCCTCCGCGGCCCACCGCCGCGCCATGGAGACAGCGCGGCCCAAGATGATGGAATACGAGGTGGAGGCGGAGCTGCTGCATGCGTTTCGCCGCCACGGTGCGTGGACGGCCTACAACCCCATCGTGGGCGGCGGCGCCAACGGCTGCATCATGCACTATACCGAGAACGACGCCCCGCTCAACGACGGTGAGTTGTTGCTGATCGACGCCGGCGCCGAGTTGCGCGGTTATGCCTCGGATATCACGCGCACCTTTCCGGTCAATGGCCGTTTCAGCCCGGCGCAGCGCGCCATTTACGAACTGGTGCTGGCGGCGCAGCACGCGGCTCTGGAACAGGCGCGGCCGGGCAAGCACTGGAACGATCCTCACGACGCCGCGGTGCGCACCCTGACGGAGGGCCTGGTGAAACTGGGCCTCCTCAAAGGCAATACCCAATCCACCTCTGTGGGCATAAAGGTCAAGGAACTGATCCGCAAGGAGGCCTATAAGCGTTTTTTCATGCACCGCACCGGCCATTGGCTGGGCCTGGACGTGCATGACGTGGGCGACTACAAGGTAGGCGGTCGATGGCGCTTGCTGGAGCCGGGCATGGTGTTCACCGTGGAGCCCGGCCTCTATATCCCCGCCGGTTCCAAGGGCGTGGCCAAGAAGTGGTGGAATATCGGCGTACGCATCGAAGACGACGTATTGATCACCAAGGACGGTCATGAGGTGTTGAGCCGCGACGCGCCCAAGACCGTGGAGGAGATCGAAGAAATCATGGCGCAGCGCGCCGCGCCGCGGCGGAGCGGCCATGGCTGAGGAGACGAATTACGATGTGGTGATCGTGGGCGGCGGCATGGTGGGCGCCAGCCTCGCCATCGCCTTGAGCGCCACGTCGCTGCGCGTCGCCGTGCTGGAGGCGGTGCCGTTTCGCTCCAACAGCCAACCCAGTTACGATGACCGCGCCATCGCCCTGGCCTATGGTACCCATCGCATCTTCGCGGGCATGGGTCTTTGGCAGGCGTTGCAGGCGGAAACCACGCCCATCGAATCGATTCATATCTCCGATCGCGGCCATTTCGGCTTCACCCGCCTGGACAGCCGCGACGAAGGCGTGGCGGCGCTGGGCTACGTGGCGGTGAGTCGCGCCATGGGCGTGGTATTGGCGGAGCGTTTGCAACAACTGCCCAACGTGACGCTGCTGTGTCCCGCCGCCGTGACCGGCGTGGTGAGCGGCAGTGATCATGCGGAGGTGATGGTGGACTATGAGGGTGTCATGCGGCGCTTGGATGCGCGCCTGGTGGTGGCGGCGGACGGCGCCAGCTCTCAGGTGCGGGAGTGGTTCGGCATCGATACCCAGCGCTGGGATTACGGCCAGACCGCCGTGATTACCAACATCACACCGCAACGTCCTCACCTCAACCGCGCCTTCGAGCGTTTCACCGACAGCGGCCCCTTGGCCTTGCTGCCCATGAGCGACAACCGCTGCTCGGTGGTGTACACGGTGCGCAGCGACCACGCCGAGGAGGTGACGGCCCTGGACGATGCCGCGTTTCTGCAAAGTCTGCAGGAACGCTTCGGCGGCCGCCTGGGCGAGTTCCTGCGGGTCGGTGCGCGTCGCGCCTATCCCTTGCAGCTGGTGCGCGCCCGCGAGCATGTGCGGCCGCGCCTGGCCCTGATCGGCAATGCCGCCCATACCTTGCATCCGGTGGCGGGTCAGGGTTTCAATCTGGGCCTGCGCGACGTGGCGGTGCTCGCCGAGGTGTTGAGCGACGCCGCCGTCGCCGGCAGGGACATCGGCGCCCTGGAAGTGTTGCAGGATTACGCGAAATGGCGCCGCCGCGATCACATGAAGATGATCGCCTTCACCGACGGCCTGGCGCGGATCTTCGCCAATCCCCTGTCGCCGGTGCGCGCGCTGCGCAACGCCGGCATGCTGGCCGTGGATTTGCTGCCGCCCCTCAAGCATGTGTTGACCCGCCACACCATGGGCCTGGCGGGCAAGCTGCCGCGCCTGGCGCGGGGCTTGCCGCTGGTGCGGTCCGTTGAGCCGTTTTCATCCGCGCAAACTTCTTCACCTCCACCTTCTCCTCCTAAGAAACGCCGAACTCCCAAAGGGAGCGGGCGTAAAACAGCGGCTGGCGCCCGCGTTACGGATAAATCGTGAAACCCTACGACGTCATTATCGTCGGCGGCGGCATGGTGGGCGCCACATTGGCCTGCGCGCTGCGAGAAAGCGGCTTGAAGATCGCCTTGATCGAGACCGCGCCGCCGCCGGAGCTGCGGCCCGAAGACCCCATGGACCTGCGTGTCTCCGCCATCACCCGCGCCTCGCAGCAGATCTTCACCGCCCTCGGCGCCTGGTCGGGCATGACGGCACGGCGCATCAGCCCCTTTCGCGAGATGCATGTGTGGGACGCCGGCGGTGACGGCGTTATCCACTTCGACGCCGCCGATCTGGGCGAGGATGCCTTGGGGCATATCATCGAGAACCGCGTGGTACAGCGCGCACTGTGGGAATGCCTGCAAGGCGAGGGCGGTGTTGAATTGCTGTGTCCCGCCGCGGTGGCGGAACTGCGGCATGATGATGCGCTGACAGAAGTGCGTCTGGAGGACGGCCGCGCCTTGCGCGCCCGCTTGCTGGTAGGGGCGGACGGCGCCCAGTCGCGGGTACGGCAATTCGCCCGTATCCAGCCCCACGGCTGGTCCTACGATCAACAGGCGGTAGTAACTACTGTCGCCACCGAACACAGCCATAACGAAACCGCCTGGCAGCGATTCCTGCCCACCGGACCCTTGGCGTTTCTTCCATTGCACGACGGCCGCAGTTCCATCGTGTGGTCTACCACGCCGCAGCAGGCGCGGCAGTTGCTGGCGGCGGACGATGCGGCGTTTTGCCAGCAACTGGAATTGGCCTTCGACGGCAAGCTGGGTCGCATCGAGTCCTGCAGCGAGCGGGCCGCCTTTCCTTTGCGTCTGCAATATGCGGAAAGTTACGTCAAGCCTGGGGTGGTGTTGATCGGCGACGCCGCCCACACCGTACACCCCCTGGCGGGGCAGGGCGTCAATCTCGGCGTCCTCGACGCCGCCAGCCTGGCGGAGGTGGTGCTGGACGCCCGGGCGCAGGACCGGGACATTGCCGCGCTGAAGGTATTGCGCCGTTACGAGCGGTGGCGCAAGGGCCACAACCTGATGATGATGGCCACCATGGACGGCTTCAAACGCCTGTTCGGCACCGATTGGGAACCGTTGCGCTGGGCGCGCAACACCGGGTTGATACTCACCAACGCCCTGCCGCCGGTGAAACACCTTATCATGAGCCACGCCATGGGCCGCGCCGGTGATCTGCCGGCCTTGGCGCGGCGGACCGCGTCCTGAACATTCCCGCCTGAACCGGTCTAATTGACTGCTGCAGGCTGTAACATATTCAGAAGCGGGCCGGGGATGCGCAGCCCGCCGTCTTTCCGGTTTCTGCCGGATCATTTGTTGGAAAAATTCCTCTCTCCGGGTGCAATCATTTTGGATCGTCAATGAGCCTGTTTCATATCATCGCTATCTTGCTGGTCCTGGCGGCGATATTCAGTTACGTCAATTATCGTTACATCCGCCTGCCCGCCAGCGTCGGCCTGATCGTCATGGCGCTGGTACTGTCCTTCTCTCTGGAGGTGGCGGATGCCATGGGTTATGGCATGGAAGGCTATGCCGCGCGCCTCCTGGCAGGTATCAACTTCGATCAGGCCGTGTTGCACGGCATGCTGGGCTTCCTGTTGTTCGCCGGGGCGCTGCACATCAATCTCAATGACCTGGCGCGGCAGCGCTGGACGGTGCTGATGCTGGCCACCGTGGGGGTGATCCTGTCCACCCTGATCATCGGCGTGCTGTTGTGGCTGATGCTGGGTGTGGTGGGGATTCAGTTGTCGTTTCTCTATTGCCTGCTGTTCGGTGCCTTGATCTCGCCCACCGACCCCATCGCCGTGTTGTCCATTCTCAAGAGCATCAACGCCCCCAAGGGCCTGGAGATGCAGATCGCCGGCGAGTCACTTTTCAACGACGGGGTGGCGGTGGTGATGTTCCTGGTGCTGATGGCCATCGTCGCCGGCGGTGAGCATGTCACGGCGACCGGTGTGACGCTGATGTTCATCAGGGAGGCGCTGGGCGGAGTGGTGTTCGGTTTCGGCATAGGGATGTGCGCCTTCTGGTTGCTGCGCAGTGTGGATCACTATCCGGTGGCCATCATGATCACCCTGGGGCTGGTCTCCGGCGGCTATGCTCTGGGTGACATGCTGCATGTCTCGGCACCCATCGCCATGGTGGTGGCGGGTCTATTGATCGGCAATCAAGGCCGTAGTTTTGCCATGTCGGAAATTACCAGCCACCATCTGGATGTGTTTTGGGAACTGGTGGATGAGATCCTCAACGCCGTGTTGTTCGTGTTGATCGGTCTGGAGGTGTTGGTGGTGGTCTATACCATGGAGCACCTCATCGCCAGCGTGATCGCCATCCCCATCGTGCTGCTGGCGCGCTTCCTCAGCGTCGGCCTGCCCCTGGGTTTTCTGCGCCGGGTGCAGGACTTCAGTGATAATGCGGTAACCGTCCTCACCTGGGGCGGACTGCGCGGCGGCGTATCGGTGGCCTTGGCCTTGTCCCTCCCCGCGGGCCCCGAACGCAACCTCATCGTCCCCATCACCTATGCGGTGGTGGCTTTTTCCATAATCGTACAGGGGCTTACCATCGGCAAGTTGCTGGCGCGCAAATGAGGCGGCGTCGTGCCGTCGCGAGACCCTTGGTTTCCATCCGGCTCCCCGGTATAGTGATCGCCTCAACCAAGTCCCCCGCGGGAGAGACCTCGCGTTCGCGAGGCGCCGAAGGCGCAACCAGCCCGGAATCGCTCAGGCAAAAGGACCGCAGCAGGACGTTGACTCTGGAGAGAGGTCGCCAGCGATAAGGCGACCCACCGAAGGTGCTTAAAGCTCTCAGGTAGCCGGACAGAGGGGCAACGCCGTGACACACGGCGTTGCCCTTTTTCGTTTTTGGATGCGGAGGAGCCGATGGCCGATATCGCCGACAAGATTCATTCGATTTCCATTCTCTCTGCCGGGCTGCGCGGGGGTGCTCATGGCTAAAAGGACACCGCTCTATGACACCCATTTGACCGCCGGGGCCAAGATGGTGGACTTCGGCGGCTGGGACATGCCCCTCCATTACGGTTCGCAGCTCGAGGAGCATCATATGGTGCGCAGCGACGCCGGCATGTTCGATGTCTCCCACATGACCATCGTCGATCTCAGGGGCGAGCAGACCCGGGCCTTCCTGCGCCGGCTGGCGGCCAACAACGTGGATAAATTGAAGCGGCCCGGCAAGGCGCTCTATACCTGCATGCTCAATGAGCAGGGCGGGGTCATTGACGATCTCATCGTCTATTTCTGCGACGAATCCTGGTTTCGCCTGGTAGTCAATGCCGCCACCCGCGACAAGGACCTGGCGTGGATCGAGCGCCATGCCAAACCTTTCGCCGTCACCGTACAGGAGCGCCGCGACCTTGCCATGATCGCGGTGCAGGGTCCCCAGGCCCGCGACAAGGTCCACGCCGCCCTCCCGGAAGCGGCGGAGGCCGCGGCGGGATTGTCGGCGCCGTTCACCTTCGCCGCGGTGGGCGAACTGTTCATCGCCCGAACCGGGTATACCGGGGAGGACGGTTATGAATTGATGGTGCCCGCGGCGCAGGCGGCGGAGGTGTGGCGCAAGTTCGCGGCGGCCGGCGTCAAGCCCGCCGGTTTGGGTGCGCGCGACACGCTGCGCCTTGAGGCGGGCATGAACCTTTACGGTGCCGACATGGACGAGACCACCACGCCCCTGGAGTCCGGCCTGGCCTGGACGGTAGGCTGGGAACCGGCGGATCGTGATTTCATCGGCCGTGCCGTGCTCGACGCGCAGCGGGGTAAATCCGATGTGGCGCATTTCATCGGCCTGGTGCTGCTGGACAAGGGGATGTTGCGCAATCATCAAAAGGTCATGGCCAAGGGCGAGGTGATCGGAGAGATCACCAGCGGCAGCTTTTCGCCGACCCTGGGGCGGGCCATCGCCCTGGCGCGGGTGCGCGGCGAGACGGGTGGGGAGTGTCAGGTGGATATGCGCGGCAAGGCGATGGACGTCAAGGTGGTGAAGCCGCCTTTCGTGCGCAACGGCCGATCCTGCCTGGAGATTTGATTTGGAGCCGTGAGGCGTGCGGACATTTTTTAAGCCTTGCGGGAAACCATGCATCCCTCACCCCATCCCTCTCCCGAGGGGAGAGGGGGGGTAGGAAATGAAATGGGTTTGTTAACTTTGAGGGTAGAGAAATGAGCACTATTCCAGCCGAGTTGAAATACACCAAGAGTCACGAGTGGGTGCGGCACGAGTCCGACGGCACGGTCACCGTCGGCATCACCGACCACGCCCAGGATTTGCTGGGGGACATGGTTTACGTGGAACTGCCCGAAACGGGGCGCGCGGTCAAGGCGGGCCAGGAGTGCGCCGTGGTGGAATCGGTGAAGGCCGCCTCCGACGTCTACAGCCCGGTCTCCGGCGAAGTGGTGGCGGTAAACGAGGCCATCGCCGACAGTCCCGAGCTGGTCAACAAGGCACCCTACGGCGAGGGTTGGATGATGCGCATCAAGCCCTCCGCCGCGCCGGAAGTGGATGCGCTGCTGGACGCCGACGGCTACCGGGCGCAGGTCGAGAGCGAAGAACATTGATATCAATTAACCACGGAGAGCACGGAGGACACGGAGACGATTTTAATTTTGTAAAACACGGCGCCCGGTACAGCGCTGCAAATGATCGCTGATAGCGTTGGGCGAC
>CAZOTG010000067.1:0-9173 GCA_964582585.1 uncultured Chromatiaceae bacterium
ATGCAGCAGAGGGGTTTTACCCTCATCGAATTGATGATTGTGGTGGCCATCATCGGCATTATTGCCGCCATCGCCTATCCGGCCTACACTTCGCAGGTGATGAAGACCCAGCGGTCCGATGGCAGGGCCGCGCTGATGGCCGCCGCCCAGAGCTTGGAACGCTGCTACACGGAATTCAACGCCTATAACAGCGGCGCCTGTCCGGCCCTGTCGGCGACCTCGCCGGAAGGATATTACTCCATCGCGGCGGTAACGACGGCGAATACCTTCGCCCTCACCGCGACGCCGATCAGTGGTTCTGTGGTGAATGATAACGACTGCAAGACGCTGACCCTGGATAATAAGGGCGCGAAGGACTCTACGCCTCCCGGCGGCAGCGGATGTTGGTGACGGTGTCCCAGGATTAAAAGCTAAGAAGGCGGCCTGGGCCGCCTTCTTTATTTTGTACCTATCAACGACCGGCTTCACCCGCATTTCGAATCGCCGCAATTCAGGCAGGTCAGGCAACCGTCCATGACGATCACCGCCTTGGTGTGGCACTTGCCGCACAGGCGCGCGCTGTCGGGAAAACCGGAAGTCTCCTCGGCGGCGTGTTCTTGCGGCTGAGACTGTTCGAACTGGGCGCGTTTTTCCGCAATCAGTTTTTGCTGGTGTTCGTCCGGGCCGTCGTTCTTGATCAGGCCGATGATGCGCAGGTGACTCTCAATGGCGTCGCCGATCTCCGCCACCAGAGACGGCATGTATTTTCCGCCCTTCTTGAAGTAGCCGCCGCGGGGATCGAACACCGCCTTCAATTCTTCTACCAAAAAGGTCACGTCGCCGCCCTTGCGGAACACCGCCGAGACGATACGGGTCAGGGCCACGATCCACTGGAAGTGGTCCATGTTCTTGGAGTTGATGAAGATCTCGAAGGGGCGGCGCAGCTCGTGGGGCGTGCCGGGATTGAGCACCACGTCGTTGATGGTGACGTAGAGGGCGTGTTCCGACAGCGGGGTCTTCACCTTGTAGGTCGAACCCAGCAGCCTATCGGGTCGCTCGATCTTCTCGTGCATGTGGATGACGTTGGAGGTCTCCTCGCTCTCTTCGCCTTGCGCGGCGGGAGACGAGGTTTCTTTTTCTTCTTCCTTCAGTACGCTGTATTTGACAATCTTTTTGTCGATCTTGGTGGTCATGTATAAACTCCTGTATGCGCTGTCAGCGATCAGTCTTTGATGGCTGAACGCTCAAAATTTTCCGTAATAACCTTCCTTCAGAGCATCGTAGAGGTTGGCGGCGCTGTGGATCTCGCCGTCGTATTCGATCTCCTGGTTGCCCTTAAGTTCGACGGTGGAACCATCTTCCAGGGTGAAGCGGTAGGTGGTGTTGGCAAGATCGCTCTCCTTGACCAGTACGCCCTGGAAGGCCTCCGGGTTGAAACGGAAGGTGGTGCAGCCCTTCAAGCCTTGCTCGTAGGCATAGAGATAGACGTCCTTGAAGTTTTCATAAGCATAATCCGTCGGCACGTTGGCGGTCTTGGATATGGAAGAGTCCACCCATTTCTGCGCCGCCGCCTGGATATCCACATGTTCCTTGGGCGTGATGTCCTCGGTGGTGATGAAATACTCGGGCAGCTTTTCCTCTTCCTTGTCCGAGAACGGCACGGCCTTGGTGTTGATCAATTCCCGATAGGCCAGTAGTTCGAAGGAATAGACATCCACCTTTTCCTTGCTCTTCTTGCCCTCGCGAATCACATTGCGAAAATAATGATGGGCGAAGCTGGGTTCGATGCCGTTGCTGGCGTTGTTGGCCAGCGACAGGGAAATGGTACCGGTGGGGGCGATGGAGGTGTGGTGAGTGAAGCGCGCACCCTGTTCCGCCAATTGCGCCGCCAATTCCGGCGCCACCTCGGCGATCCGCTGCATGTAGCGGCTGTAACGGGCGTGCAGCACCTTGCCCTTGATGGTGTCGCCCACCTTCCAGCCATCTTGCGCCATCTCGGGACGCTTGCGCAGCATCTCCTCGTTGACGGTGAATTCCTCTTCCATGATGGGCGCGGGGCCTTTTTCCCGGGCCAGGTCCAGCGCGCTCTGCCAGCCGCTCAGCGCCATCTCGCGGGTGACCTGTTCGGTGAATTGCACCGATTCGGGGGAACCGTACTTCATGCGCAGCATGGTGAGGGTGGAACCCAGACCCAGATAGCCCATGCCGTGGCGGCGCTTGCGGTGAATCTCGTCGCGCTGGCCCTGCAGGGGCAGGCCATTGATCTCCACCACGTTGTCCAGCATGCGGGTGAACACGCTCACCACCTTGCGGTATTCCTCCCAGTCGAAACGGGCGCGGTCGGTGAAGGGCTCGCGCACGAACTTGGTGAGGTTCACCGAGCCCAGCAGGCAGGAGCCGTAGGGCGGCAGAGGCTGTTCGCCGCAGGGATTGGTGGCGCGGATGTTCTCGCAGAACCAGTTGTTGTTCATCTCATTGACCTTGTCGATGAGGATGAAGCCCGGTTCGGCGAAGTCGTAGGTGGAGGACATGATCATGTCCCACAGCCGGCGCGCGCGCAGGGTCTTGTATACCTTGCACGCCACCAGCCCCGCGGCGTTAGTTAGATAACCTTCCTGTACCGGCCACTCCCGCCAACTCACCTGTTCCGGGTCGTTGGGGTCGAGCTGGTCCGCCTCCGCCTCCTTGCGGGTAAGGGGGAAGGCCAGCTTCCAGTCGGCGTCGTTTTTCACCGCCTCCATGAAGTCCTGGGTGACCAGCAGGGACAGGTTGAATTGGCGCAGGCGGCCGTTTTCGCGCTTGGCGCGGATAAAATCGGCCACGTCCGGATGGCCCACGTCGAAGGTGCCCATCTGCGCGCCGCGGCGGCCGCCGGCGGAGGATACGGTGAAGCACATCTTGTCGTAGATATCCATGAAGGACAGCGGCCCGGAGGTATAGGCGCCGGCCCCGGACACATAGGCGCCCTTGGGACGCAGGGTGGAGAATTCATAACCGATGCCGCAGCCGGCCTTGAGGGTCAGTCCCGCCTCATGGACCTTCTGGAGGATGTCGTTCATGGAGTCGCGCACGGTGCCGGACACGGTACAGTTGATGGTGGAGGTGGCCGGTTTGTAGGCCAGGGCCCCGGCGTTGGAGGTGATGCGTCCCGCGGGGATGGCGCCGTGGCGCAGGGCCCATAGGAATTCTCCGTACCAGCGTTCCCGCTGCTCGGGGGTGGGTTCCACCTCTGAAAGGGCCTGGGCTATGCGTTTATAAGTGTCGTCGAGATCGGCGTCGATGACCGCGCCGTCCTTGGCCTTGAGGCGGTATTTCTTGTCCCATATGTCTAATGAGGCGGGTTGGTATGGAATATCGGATACGTTGAGCGAGACGGCTTTTAGATGGGCAGTCTTCATAGAACTTCTTCCCCCTCCATTGCTGCTAATGATTATAGTTCCTTCATATATCCCTATCTTGGGGGTGGTTCTTCGCGCAGAGCGCAAACACAAGATGTGGGATGGAGGAAAAGATTAGGCGCGATGAAAAGATCTGTCAATGAGTTTTTTGGCAGGGTAATCTAGAAATAATATTCATATAAAACAATAATGTATAAAGACATCGGGAGCTGTTTGCCTTCCATGACGATCCACCCCGCTAAAGCACTGCAAAATCGTTACCACAATATATTGTGGTAACGATTTTGAGGATATTGAGGCGGGATGGGGCCCAAGCCGCGGTGTAGCGCATGGACCGTAAGGAGTATATTCCCAAGGCCAGCTTACCGAAAGCGTTGTTTTTCAGAGGATGAACCTTGGGCGGGAGAGGGCCTCTAACAGCCGGAGGCTATTCATGGCGAATAAATAGCCGATGAACGATGAATTCATGAAGGGATCGCAGAAAACATGAAAAAAACTTCTCTGGTAAAGGTCGTTATCCTTGTATTGCTGGCTAACATGGCGGGCTTGGTGCAAACGGCGCAGGCGGCATTGCCGCCGGCCGACAGTCAAGGCGAGGAACTTCCCAGTCTGGCGCCCATGTTGGGACGGGTGCTCCCCTCCGTTGTGAACATCGCCACCGAAAGTCGCGTGCGAGTGCAGGACAATCCGCTGTTCCAGGACCCTTTCTTCCGGCGTTTCTTCGGGATGCCCGACATGCCGCGGGAGCGCAAGACCCAAGCACTGGGTTCCGGCGTCATCGTCGATGCCCAGCATGGCTATATATTGACCAACAATCACGTCGTGGACAAGGCGGACGAGATTACCGTGACCCTCAAGGACGGCCGCAGCTTCAATGCCAAATTGGTGGGTAAGGATCCCGAGACCGACGTGGCGGTGGTGCAGATCAAAGCCGACCATCTCACCGCCGTACCTCTGGCCGATTCCGATCGGCTTCGGGTGGGGGATTTCGTGGTGGCCATCGGGAATCCCTTCGGTTTGGGGCAAACCGTGACCTCGGGCATCGTCAGCGCCTTGGGGCGTACCGGCCTGGGGATCGAAGGCTACGAAGACTTTATTCAGACCGACGCCTCCATCAATCCCGGTAATTCCGGTGGTGCCCTGGTGAACTTGCACGGTGAATTGGTAGGTATCAATACCGCGATCCTTGCCCCGGGCGGCGGCAACGTGGGCATCGGTTTTGCGATCCCCGTCAATATGGCGCAGCAGATCATGACCCAGTTGGTGGAGCATGGCGAGGTACGGCGCGGCCGCCTCGGCGTATTGGTACAGGATCTTACCCCCGATCTCGCCAAGGCCTTTGATATCAAACAGACCCAGGGTGCGGTCATCGCCAAGGTGGTGAAGGATTCTCCCGCCGAAAAGGCGGGTCTGAAGGCCGGCGATGTGGTGGTGGACGTCAACGGCAAGCCGGTGATGACTTCCAGTGAACTGCGCAACAGCATCGGTTTGTTGCGGGTGGGGGAGACCGTGACCCTGGATGTGATTCGCGACGGTGAGAGCCATACCATCAAGGTGACCATCGCCGAACCGGTGCAGGTCAAGCTGGAGGGTAAGCAGATCAATCCCCGGTTCCGGGGCGCGGTGTTCGGTGCCATCGGGGAAGACAACCCTGACTACGGGCATATCAACGGCATCGCGGTGCTGGATGTGACGCCTGGCAGTCCAGCCTGGGCGGCGGGCCTGCACAAGGGTGATGTGGTCGTCTCCGTGAATCGCAAGCCGGTGACGAATCTGGAGGAGTTTCGCAAGGACGCCCAGGACAGCAGCCGCGGCCTGTTATTGAATATCCGTCGTGGCGACGGCGCCTTATTTATTTTGATCCAGTAGATGTAGTTAAATAACGGCGGTCGACAGGCAATTCGCCCGAGGCATGTATAACAATCGATAGGACCTCTTTATGATGGCGCATGGACGATCGCTGGTAATGATCATGGTTGGGGTATTGCTGGTGGCGGGCTGTGCTTCCTATAAGGCGCAGCCGCTCCCCTTCCGCATGCCATCCAGTTATCCCAACGCCATGCAGGTGGAAGGTGTCACGGTGGGGGCGGAGGCCTTCGTCGATCCCGGTAAGGCGGAGAGGGTGTTCGGCTTCGATGTGCGCGGCGCGGGTTTGTTGCCGGTCCAGGTGGTGTTCGACAATCACGGCAAGGTGCCCATGTCCATCAATCCCGGGCAGACCTTTCTGAAAGACGATAAAGGAAACCTGTGGCCGGTGTTGCAGGACCGTTTTGCCTATGAGCGGGTGACCAAATACGCCCAAACCAAGAAGGTCTTCAGCGAAGGGGCCTACAGCGGTTTCCTCGGCGGCGTGGCCGGCGCCCTGGTGGGCGCCGCGGTGGGCGTGGTGACCGGCGAAAACGTGGGTAAGACCGCAGGACAGGGCGCCGCCGCCGGCGCCGCCGCCGGGGCGGTGATAGGCGGGGGCGGCGGCCTGATGAGCGCCGACGAGGCGGGTCAGCAAGTGATGGATGATTTCCGCGACAAGTCGCTGCAGAATAAAGCGATCCAACCGGGCAACATCGCCTACGGGTTTATTTTCTTCCCCGGTGAGGCCAAGACGGCGAAGCAACTGCGGTTGCAATTGGTGGAGAAGAGCACCGGCAGGGCCTATAGCCTGGAGATGCCCTTGGAGTAACCAGGGAAGAAGGTGCGTGGTTTGCCGGCTCCACGCGCGGAAAAATGACTTCGGTTTTTAAAGTGCGCAATACAGGTTCACCGCTCCAGGGGATAGCCGGACTGGACCACGGTGTCCTTGACGAAGTATTCGCCACCAGGACGTTGATGGCCTTGACGCGTATGTCGGAGGGGATATCACCGGGTTTGAGCTTGCCTAACAGGGAATGGATCATCACGCCGTCGTAGACCTCGATGGCGGTCTTCACCAGGTATTCGTGGGAGCGGTGCAGGGGGTTGCGGTCTGGAAGGCCACCATCGTGGACCAGCCCTTGTCCTCGAGAAGTTTGCGGGTCTCGGCCGGGGTCATATATACCTCGGCGAAATCCGAGCTAATCAAGGGGCCTTGGAGAAATAGGCTTTTTCCAGGACTTTCTTGAGGTTCTTGGGACCTGATTCGGCGCTTATCGGTTTGAGGATATAACCTATGGCGCCAAGCAGCATACAATCGCCTATCGTTTTCTGATCGGCGACCGAACTGAGCATGGCGACGGGAACGTCGCTGTCGAGCCCGTGGATTTCTTTCAGCGCTTCCAAGCCTGTCATTATGGGCATGACAATATCCATAAGAATGAAATCGATTTTATTATCCTTGAATTTCTTGACGGCCTCGGCGCCGTTTTCGGCTTCAATGATATTTTTGTAGCCGAGGGAGGTTAGATAACGCTTGATGGCGGTTCGTACCATTTTCATGTCATCTACGATCAATATCTGGGCATCATGACTCAACATGGGCGCATCCTTCTTTTTTAACCGCTTTTATCGTGAAGTAGGTAACTGAAGGAAAAGGTACCGACACCTTTGATATCGATGGGAATGGAAAAAATTTCCTTGACCCCCTCCAAGATATAATCCATGTCTCTCGGTCCGTTGATAAACAACGGTGCACTGAAATTGAGCTGTGAGCTGCTATCGCTCAGATGACGGGTAGCCAGGCCGATGATGGTGTTGGAAAACTCCGTGAGGGCTTCCCCGATTTCCTCGTTGATTGTGTCGATGTTGCAGGGTTCGCCGAACATTTTGGCGCGAAATCGATTGCCGATCGTCAAGGCGCTTTTGGTTTGATGGTTCATGATAATCTTGCCCTCGATGCTGCCATAGGTGCGGGCGACCACGCACACGGCATATCCCTTGAAATCGAAATCGGAAATTTCCTGCTGTACTCCCTCGCCTGCCGTGGCGTTCAGTTCGGTCATCTCGTCCAGGATCTTGATGGTTTCGTTAACAAAAGGTATTAGGATTTTTGCGTGAACGTTATTGAGGGCCATGGCAAAAGGACTTAATCGTTTGCTCTATAAGAATATCGGCACCGGAAGGGAGGGCTTTAAAAATCGGGTTGTCTGTGTCGGTCGGCTATAAGCAAGGGTACGGCGCGTTGGCCTTTGCGCCACATACTATGCAATATATTGATTTAAAAAGATATTTAAACACAGGGCGCCGCGGCGCCCCGTGTTGGACGAGGGCTCGCCAATGGCTCAGCGCGCGGAATGGCCGCTGAGTTTGACCTCTACCTTCTCGTGTTCCGCGAGACCGGCATAGTATTCCCGCAGGATCGCCAGCACCTCGGGGCGCGAGAATTCGGCCGGGACCTCGCCGCCCTCGGAGAGGGCCTTGCGCAACTTGGTGCCGGACAGCAACAGGCGGTCCCCGCCCTCATGGGGGCAGGTGCGCATGGAGGCCATGCCGCCGCATTTGTAACAGTAAAAGGTCCAGTCGATCTTGAGAGGCTGAGTTTCCAGCGAGCCCTTCGGAATTTCATCGAAGATGTGGTGGGCATCGAAGGGGCCATAGTAATCACCGACCCCGGCATGATCGCGGCCCACGATCAGATGGGAGCAGCCGTAGTTCTGGCGGAACACGGCGTGCAGGAGGGCCTCACGCGGTCCGGCGTAGCGCATATCCAGGGGATAGCCGGATTGCACCACGGTGTCCTTGACGAAGTAATTCGCCACCAGGGCGTTGATGGCCTTGACGCGCACGTCGGAGGGGATGTCGCCGGGCTTGAGCTTGCCCAGTAGGGAGTGGATCATCACCCCGTCGCAGATCTCGATGGCGATCTTCACCAGGTATTCGTGGGAACGGTGTAGGGGGTTGCGGGTCTGAAAGGCTACCACCGTGGACCAGCCCTTTTCCTCGAACAGCTTGCGGGTCTCGCTAGGGGTCATATACACCTCGGCGAAATCCGTGGGGAAGCGGCCCTGGGACAGCACCTTTACCGGGCCGGCCAGATTGATCTCGCCCTGTTCCATCACCATCTTGACGCCGGGATGTTGGGCATCGGCGGTCTTGAACACCATAGCGCATTCATGTTCCTTGTCGATGGTGTATTTTTCGGTGACCTTCATAGTGGCCATGATCTCGTCACTCTCTCGTTCCACCAGGGCCACCTCGCCGCCGGTCTTGATGCCGTCGGCGGTGTGCTTGTCGGTGGAGAGAGTGATGGGGATGGGCCAGAACAGGCCGTTGGCCATCTTCATGCCGTCGCACACCCCTTCCCAGTCGGCGCGGGTCATGAAGCCTTCCAGGGGGGTGAAGCCGCCGATGCCCAGCATGATGAGATCGCCCACCTCGCGGGAACTAATGGGGACCTTGGGCAGGGTTTCGGCCCGCTTCAGCTCGGCGGCCAGCGCCTTTCCTTCCAGCAGCAGCGGTTTGAGTTGCTCGGCCCCATGGGGCTTGACGAGTTTAGACATGACGGCGTGAACTCCTCATTATTGATAGTTTTCGCCGGCGGCGCGCCTGACCGCTGCGGCGGGAAAGTCGGCTAGTTTAACAGCGAAGCGGCCGCTGGCGCCAAAATCGGCGGCGGGTGAGGGTGTACATTGAAAATGAGCAAATCGCCCCCCACCTAGGTCCAAGTACACAGGGGGTTCGCTTTTTTGACCCTGTCCGAGCGTGTATATTACAACTTTTCGGCGAGGAATATCCCGTGGAGCAATTTCGAGGCACGACAATCCTGCTGGTGCGCCGTGGCAATCAGGTCGTCATCGGCGGCGACGGCCAGGTCTCCCTGGGGAACACCGTGATGAAGGGCAATGCCCGCAAGGTGCGGCGCCTGTTCGGCGACAAGGTCATCGCCGG